>NZ_JBQCUB010000003.1:0-221194 GCF_051963655.1 Neisseria sp. P0001.S007
GTCCGAGCAGGACGGCTTTGAACATGGACAACAGGGGATAGGCGGGACGGCCGCGGTGGTCTCGAAGGTAACGGGTTTTTTGACGATTCAGGTATTGTTCGATCGGTTGCCAATCAATCACTTGATCCAACTTCAATAGTGGGAAACGGTCGATGTGTTTGGCGATCATGGCTTGGGCGGTTTGCTGAAAGAAGGTGCTCATGGAAAATCTCCTAAATGTCTTGGTGGGAATTTAGGGGATTTTGGGGAATTTTGCAAAGGTCTCAATCAGTTAAAATTTATTCCCCTTAACACTCGATTACACATTCCTACTTTTTTCCCACTTTTCCCGTAAAAATAAGCGTAAAACTGACATAAAGCAGCCTATACCTGATAAAATCTAAAGCTTTGTTGTTTGCGTTTATTCGTTGTTTTTATAGCAAACCTCTGCTTTTTTCAGACGGCCCATCCTTTGTTTCAAAGCATTACATGCCGTCTGAAAAAACAATCCGACATCCGAATCTCAACCCACCAAAAAGTAACGCATCCTTATGATTAAGATAAAAAAAGGCTTAGACCTGCCTATCGCAGGCAGACCGGAGCAAGTCATTTATGACGGCCCGGCCATTACCGAAGTCGCGTTGCTTGGCGAAGAATATGTCGGCATGCGCCCCTCGATGAAAATCAAGGAAGGCGAAGCCGTCAAAAAAGGCCAAGTGCTGTTTGAAGACAAAAAGAATCCGGGCGTAGTATTTACTGCTCCGACTTCAGGCAAAATCGCCGCTATTCACCGTGGCGAAAAGCGCGTACTTCAGTCAGTCGTGATTGCCGTTGAAGGCAACGACGAAATCGAGTTCGATCGCTACGCACCTGAAGCGCTGGCAAAATTGAGCAGCGAAGAAGTGCGCCGCAACCTGATCCAATCCGGTTTGTGGACTGCGCTGCGCACCCGTCCGTTCAGCAAAATTCCTGCCGTTGATGCCGAACCGTTCGCCATCTTCGTCAATGCGATGGACACCAATCCGCTGGCTGCCGATCCTACGGTCATCATCAAAGAAGCTGCCGAAGACTTCAAACGCGGCCTGTTGGTATTGAGCCGCCTGACCGAGCGTAAAATCCATGTGTGTAAAGCAGCCGGCGCAGACGTGCCGTCTGAAAACGCTGCCAACATCGAAACACATGAATTTGGCGGCCCGCATCCTGCCGGTTTGAGCAGCACGCACATTCATTTCATCGAGCCAGTCGGTGCGAACAAAACTGTTTGGACAATCAATTATCAAGATGTGATTGCCATTGGCCGTTTGTTTACAACAGGCCGTCTGAACACCGAGCGCGTAATTGCCTTGGGAGGTTCTCAAGTCAACAAACCGCGCCTCTTGCGTACCGTTTTGGGTGCGAAAGTATCGCAAATTACTGCGGGCGAATTGGTTGACGCAGACAACCGCGTGATTTCCGGCTCGGTATTGAACGGCGCGATTGCACAAGGCGCGCACGATTACCTCGGCCGCTACCACAATCAGATTTCCGTTATCGAAGAAGGCCGCAGCAAAGAGCTGTTCGGCTGGGTTGCGCCACAACCGGATAAATACTCCATCACGCGCACAACCCTCGGCCATTTCCTGAAAAACAAACTCTTCAAGTTCAACACAGCCGTCAACGGCGGCGACCGCGCCATGGTACCGATCGGCACTTACGAGCGCGTAATGCCCTTGGATATCCTGCCTACCCTGCTCCTGCGCGATTTAATCGTCGGCGATACCGACAGCGCTCAGGCATTGGGTTGCTTGGAATTGGACGAAGAAGACCTCGCTTTGTGCAGCTTCGTCTGCCCGGGCAAATACGAATACGGCCCGCTGTTGCGCAAGGTGCTGGAAACCATTGAGAAGGAAGGCTGATTATGGGCTTGAAACATTTTCTTGAAAAAATCGAACCGCACTTCCTGCCGGGCGGCAAACATGAAAAATGGTATGCCCTCTATGAAGCTGCGGCGACGATTTTCTACACATCCGGCGCGGTAACGCGCAAAGCGGCACACGTCCGCGACGCGCTCGACTCCAAACGCATGATGATTTTGGTGTGGCTGGCTTTGTTCCCTGCCATGTTCTACGGTATGTACAACGTCGGCGTACAGGCATTCGGTGCGTTAACGCCTGATTTGCTGCAACAAAATATCGCCAACGACTGGCATTACGCCCTTGCCAACGCTTTGGGCATCAATATGTCGTCTGAAGCGGGCGTATTGAGCAAAATGCTGTTCGGCGCGATTTTCTTCCTGCCGATTTACACGACTGTATTTGTCGTGGGCGGCTTCTGGGAAGTTTTGTTCGCCACTGTGCGCAAACACGAAATCAACGAAGGTTTCTTCGTGACTTCGATTCTGTTTGCTTTGATCGTTCCTCCTACCCTGCCTTTGTGGCAAGCGGCTTTAGGTATTTCTTTCGGCGTTGTGGTTGCGAAAGAAGTATTCGGCGGTACAGGTAAAAACTTCATGAACCCAGCTCTGGCAGGCCGTGCGTTCCTGTTCTTTGCCTACCCTGCCAACATTACCGGCGATACCATTTGGACTGCGGTTGACGGCTATTCCGGTGCTACTGCTTTGGCGCAATGGGCGGCACACGGTGCAGACGGCCTGAAAAACGCTGTAACTGGTCAAAACATCTCTTGGATGGATGCGTTTATCGGTAACGTGCCCGGCTCAATCGGCGAAGTATCCACTTTGGCGCTCTTAATCGGCGGCGCGTTTATCGTGTTCACTCGTATTGCCTCTTGGCGCATTATCGCCGGCGTGATGATCGGTATGATTGCCATGTCTTCGCTGTTTAACTTCATCGGTTCGGACACCAACGCCATGTTCTCCATGCCTTGGTACTGGCACTTGGTAGTCGGCGGCTTCGCCATCGGTATGCTGTTTATGGCGACCGACCCGGTTTCCGCTTCCTTTACCAATGTCGGCAAATGGTGGTACGGCGCGCTTATCGGTGTAATGTGCGTGTTGATCCGCGTGGTCAACCCTGCTTACCCCGAAGGCATGATGTTGGCGATTTTGTTTGCCAACCTGTTTGCCCCGATTTTCGACTATTTCGTCGCACAAGCGAACATCAAACGCAGAAAGGCGCGCAGCAATGGCTAAGAAATTCGATAAAGACAGCTTCAGCGGCACGCTGATTGTGGTATTGGTTGTCAGCCTGATTTGTTCCATCATCGTTGCCGGTGCAGTCGTCGGCTTGAAACCCATCCAAGAGAAACAAAAACTCCAAGACAAACAAGGCTATATCTTGAGTGTAGCCGGTTTGATGGATAAAAACACCGACATCAGCAAAACCTTTGCCGAGCGTATCGAGCAACGCGTTGTCGATTTGGCAACCGGCGAATACGTGAAAGATGCGCCGAAAGACTTCAGCGCGCGCATCGCAGGCAAAGACCCTGCCCAAAGCATCCAAATCAAACCCGAAGACGATTTGGCCGGTATCAAGAGCCGTGCCAAATACACCGAGGTTTATCTGGTCAAAGGCGATGACGGCAAAGTCAGCCAAATCATCCTGCCTATGCACGGCAACGGCTTGTGGTCTGTTATGTACGGCTTTGTCGCCATCCAACCCGACGGCAACACCATCAACGGCATCACTTACTACGACCAAGGCGAAACCCCGGGCTTGGGCGGCGAAATCGGCAATCCGTTGTGGCAACAAAAATTCGTCGGCAAAAAACTGTTTGACGAACAAGGCAAACTCGCCCTACATGTCGGCAAAGGCGCAAGTTCGGACAAAGAACACGGCGTAGATGCCCTCTCCGGCGCATCGCTGACATCTAAAGGCGTGCAAGGTTCGTTCGCCTACTGGTTCGGCGAAAACGGCTATATCCCCTACCTGAACAAATTGAAATCAGCAGGAGCACAATAATGGCTGACATGAAACGCTTGAAATATTTGATGTTTTCACCCTTTATCGACAACAACCCGATTGCCTTGCAGGTTTTGGGTATTTGTTCGGCTTTGGCGGTTACCACCAAGCTTCAGACAGCCATCGTAATGGGTATTTCCGTAGCTTTGGTAACCGGTTTTTCCAGCTTCTTCATTTCATTGGTACGCAACTACATCCCCAACAGCATCCGTATTATTGTGCAAATGGCGATTGTTGCTTCCTTGGTAACGCTGGTTGACCAACTGCTCCAAGCCTTTGCCTATGAGCTGTCCAAACAGCTCTCCGTATTTGTCGGCCTGATTATTACCAACTGTATCGTGATGGGTCGTGCCGAAGCATTCGCCATGAAAGAGCCGCCGCTGGAAAGCTTGGTTGACGGTATCGGCAACGGCGCAGGTTACGGCATGATGTTGATCATCATCGCAACCATCCGCGAACTGATCGGCTCTGGCAAGCTCTTTGGCTACACCATTTTCCAAACCGTACAAGATGGCGGCTGGTATCAAACCAACGGCTTGTTCCTGCTTGCTCCCAGCGCGTTCTTCATCATCGGTTTCTTGGTATGGGGTCTGCGCACTTGGAAACCTGAACAGGCGGAGAAATAACACATGGAACATTACTTAAGCCTCTTTGTAAAATCCGTCTTTCTGGAAAACATGGCACTTTCCTTCTTCTTGGGGATGTGTACATTTTTGGCGGTATCTAAAAAAGTATCCACCGCATTTGGTTTGGGCGTTGCCGTTACTTTCGTACTCGGCCTGTCCGTCCCTGCCAACCAACTTGTTTACTCGCTGCTGAAAGACGGCGCGCTGGTTGAAGGCGTGGATTTGACCTTCCTGAAATTCATCACCTTCATCGGCGTGATTGCCGCTTTGGTGCAGATTTTGGAAATGTTCTTGGACAAATTCGTCCCTGCCCTCTACAACGCATTGGGTATCTACCTGCCTCTGATTACCGTAAACTGCGCGATTTTCGGTGCCGTATCGTTTATGGCGCAACGCGAATACAACTTCGGCGAGTCCGTTGTATACGGTTTCGGCGCAGGCTTGGGTTGGCTTTTGGCTATTGTCGCTTTGGCGGGCATCACCGAAAAAATGAAATATTCGGACGTCCCTAAAGGCCTCAAAGGCTTGGGCATTACCTTTATTGCCGCCGGCCTGATGGCAATGGCGTTTATGTCGTTCTCCGGCATCCAGTTATAAGAAAGGAATCGGCATGGAGATTATTTTAGGTATTGTGATGTTTACCGTCATCGTCTTGGTTTTGGCACTGATGATTCTGTTTGCCAAATCCAAGTTGGTGAGCGAAGGCGACATCACCATCAAAGTCAATAACGAAAAAGAGCTGACGATGCCTGCCGGCGGCAAACTGCTGGGTGCGCTTGCCAGCCAAGGCATCTTCGTACCCTCCGCCTGCGGTGGCGGCGGCTCATGCGGACAATGCCGCGTTGTCGTGAAAAGCGGCGGCGGCGACATTCTGCCGACCGAGTTGTCCCACATCAGCAAACGCGAAGCACGCGAAGGCTGCCGTCTGTCTTGTCAGGTCAACGTCAAAACCGACATGGACATCGAAGTACCGGAAGAAGTGTTCGGCGTGAAAAAATGGGAATGCACCGTCATCTCCAATGACAACAAAGCCACGTTCATTAAAGAACTCAAGCTTGCCATTCCCGAAGGCGAAGAAGTTCCTTTCCGCGCCGGCGGCTACATTCAAATCGAAGCCCCGCCGCACACCGTTGCCTACAAAGACTTCGACATTCCTAAGGAATACCACGAAGACTGGGACAAATACAATCTGTGGCAATACGTTTCCAAAGTGGACGAGCCGATTTTGCGTGCCTACTCTATGGCTTCATATCCAGAAGAAAAAGGCATCATTATGCTGAACGTGCGTATCGCCACACCGCCTCCGCGCGTACCAGATGCGCCTCCGGGACAAATGTCGTCCTACATCTGGTCGCTCAAACCCGGCGACAAAGTAACCATCTCCGGCCCGTTCGGCGAATTCTTTGCCAAAGATACCGATGCCGAAATGGTATTTATCGGCGGCGGTGCAGGTATGGCACCGATGCGTTCCCACATTTTCGACCAGCTGAAACGTTTGAACTCCAAACGTAAGATTACCTTCTGGTATGGTGCCCGTTCTAAACGCGAGATGTTCTATGTCGAAGACTTCGACCAACTCGCGGCAGAGTACCCGAACTTCACATGGCACGTCGCCCTGTCCGACCCATTGCCTGAAGACAACTGGGACGGTTACACAGGCTTCATCCACAACGTGGTTTACGAAAACCACCTGAAAAACCATGAAGCACCGGAAGACTGCGAATTCTACATGTGCGGCCCTCCAATCATGAACCAGTCCGTGATCAAAATGCTCAAAGACTTGGGTGTGGAAGACGAAAACATCCTCTTGGACGATTTCGGCGGCTAACCAACAAAAAGGAAGAAACTTCGGTTTCTTCCTTTTTTATTGCCAGGCCGTCTGAAAATCATACTTTCAGACGGCCTGAACCTTTCTTTTACGATACAATAAAGGCTTCAAAAAATAATCCGCAAATCCCTTATGCCGTTTCTTTCCAATTCGTTTTACCGTCCGATAATCGGTTGCACCGTTGCCATCTTTTCCGCATTTACACTCTCTGCCTGCCAACCTGAAAAACAACAACAAACCATCACCCTGCAAGGCGAGACCATGGGCACGACCTATACCGTCAAATATCTTTCAGACGGCCAAGACAAACTCCCCTCCCCTGCCGAAATACAAAAACGCATTGATGACGCGCTTAAAGAAGTCAATCGGCAAATGTCTACCTACCAGACTGATTCCGAAATCAGCCAATTCAACCAACTGCGTACCGTCAATCAGGCCATGCCCATTTCCCAAGACTTTGCCTATGTGACCGGCGAAGCCTTGCGTTTAAACAAACTGACGCACGGCGCACTGGACGTAACCGTCGGCCCTTTGGTCAACCTTTGGGGATTCGGCCCGCAAAAAGAAATCACACACGAACCAACCGCACAAGAAATCCAACATGCTTCAGAAATGGTCGGTACGGACAAACTCAAATTTTCCCAAGACGGACAGCAGCCCACACTTGCCAAAACCCATCCCGAAGTCTATTTAGACCTATCCTCCATCGCCAAAGGCTTTGGTGTAGATAAAACCGCCGCCGAACTTGAAAAACTCAATATCGGCAATTATTTGGTAGAAATCGGCGGCGAGTTGCATGGCAAAGGCCGCAATGCGCAAGGCAACCCTTGGCGTATCGGCATCGAGCAACCCAATATCGTTCAAGGCGGTGCCACTCAAATTACCATTCCATTGGACAATAAATCACTGGCCACGTCCGGCGACTACCGCATTTTCCATGTCGATAAGTCAGGCCGTCGCCTTTCCCATATCATCAACCCCAAAACCAAACAACCCATCAGCCACAACCTTGCTTCCATCAGCGTAGTAGCAGAAAACGCCACACTTGCAGACGGCCTTTCCACCGGATTGTTCGTCCTTGGAGAAACCGAAGCGCTTAAACTTGCCGAGCAAGAAAATCTCGCCGTTTTCCTTATCATCCGAACCCCGCAAGGCGGCTACCATACTAAAATGTCCAGCGCATTCAAGAAATTATTAAACTAACCTTCAGGAATACACACATGAAAACCCTCCTTCTGACTTTCGGCATCTTTATCATCGTCATCCTCGGCATGGCAGTCGGCTATATTTTCTCCAAACGCACTATCAAAGGCAGCTGCGGCGGCATTTCCTCTCTCGGCATGAAGAAAATGTGCGATTGTGACACGCCATGCGATACCTTGCAAAAAGAACTGGATAAAAAACAACATTCCGACAATCAAGGCATCAAGGTCGATCATTAAGTCGTTGTTGAATGTTTATTAGTGATGTAAGGATGCTTATCCCCTATCAGGCCGTCTGAAAAATAAAAGAGCGTAATCCCAATGGATACACGCTCTTTTATTTTGCCTCTTCCAAAGCAATCCAACCATCTTGCACACCCGTTTAAAACAAAACACTCCAAACCAATCGAGAAAAAAGAAAAGCTCCTGAAAAACAGGAGCTTTTTCTTGGAAGAAACCGGATTATTTCAATTTAGTTTCTTTGTAAATAACGTGTTTACGGGCTACTGGGTCAAATTTTTTGATTTCCAGTTTGCCAGGCATCGTACGTTTGTTTTTAGTAGTTGTGTAGAAGTGACCAGTACCAGCACTGGACTCCAGTTTGATTTTATCGCGCATTGCAGTAATCCTTAATTAATGGTGTTTAAATTAAGCTTCGCCGCGAGCACGCAAATCAGCCAATACGACATCAATGCCTACTTTATCGATGGTGCGCAATGCAGCGTTAGAAACGCGCAGGCGAACCCAGCGGTTTTCACTTTCTACCCAGAAACGACGTGATTGCAAGTTAGGCAAAAAACGACGTTTGGTTTTGTTGTTGGCGTGTGATACGTTATTGCCAGACATCGGGCGCTTACCGGTCACTTTGCAAACTCGTGCCATGGTTAGTCTCCAAACTTCTAAAATAGTAAAACGCGATTTATACCACGAAATCCGCCTTCAGTTCAAGTCGTTTGCTGAAAAAACGGGATTTGTGGAAATAAATCTTCTCAATATGTTGCATCTGCGAAACGGTATTCCGCAAAGCCTTAACTTTTCAATTATAACGGATTTCTTTAAAAAAATCATCTGTCGTTTGCGTGGTCGGCGAAATAAACAGGCCGTCTGAACATTTCAGACGGCCTGTTTATCATCATGCTTTTTTCTTCAACGCCGCATTCAAAATACAGCCGAGTATAAAGCAGGCTAAAGAGGGAACAACCCACCCTAAACCGATATTGTAAAACGGCAATGCGCGCTCGATGGCAGCTGCGGTATCGGCATCAAATCCAAACGCGGCCTTATAGGCATCGAGCAAGCCGACCATAAGGGCCGCCATCATGGTACAGAAATAGACAATACGGCCGCCGCCAAACAGTTTATCTGTCAAAGCCAGCAAAATGATGACGATAGTCAGCGGATACAACAGCATCAACATAGGGATGGAAAACTGCAAAATCGCTGACAGGCCTTTGTTGGCCAACAGGATAGACACCACTGTATTCAGTATCACAAAAACTTTATAAGAAATACCCGGGCAAAGACGGTTGAAATATTCGGCGCATGAAGTAATCAAGCCAACCGCCGTACTCAGACAGGCAAGCAGCACCATGACACCAAGCAACACAATACCGGCCGTACCGAAATAGTGCTGTGCGGTTTTAGACAAAACCGACGCGCCGTTTTCCTGCAAACCGATACCGGCCACACCTGTCGCACCCATATAGCCGATAAACAGGTAAACCACTGCCAAACAAGAAGCCGCCAACACACCGGAAATCGTCGTGGTCTTCAGCAAGTCCGCACGGTTGTCCACGCCCATGGCGCGAACGGCATCGATGACGATAATGGCAAACACCAGCGAAGCTAGCGCGTCCATGGTGCCATAGCCTTCCAAAATGCCTTTAACCAACGGATGAGTGGCAAAATCGCCTTGCGCCGCCTGCGGCACGCCCATTGGATTAATGGCGGCATAGCCGACCAATATCGCAATTGACAGCAACAAAACAGGCGTGAGGATTTTACCGATACGGTCAACCAGCTTCCCCGGGGAAATCGACAGCCAATAAGTCATGCCGAAAAACACCAGGCTGAACACGGCCAATGCGATGTTTTTCCAAGATTCATCAATGAAAGGGGAAATCGCGGTTTCAAAAGACACTGTCGCCGTACGCGGCATGGCAAACAGAGGGCCGATTGCCAGATAGAGCGCGGTGGCAAAAGTCACGCCGTGCCAAGGCGCAACACGGGAAGCCAATGCCTCCACATCGCGCGAGCCGGAATAGCCGACGGCAATCACGCCCAATAATGGCAAACCTGCGCCCGTCAGCAAAAAGCCAAACATCGCCGAAAGCCAGTTTTCACCGGCCTGCTGTCCCAAAAAAGCAGGAAAAATCAGGTTCCCCGCCCCAAAAAACAGGGCAAACAGCATTAAGCCCACCGCCCATAAAGAAGCTTTGTTATGACTTGTCGTCGAATTCATTTTAGTTCTCTTTATTCAAATTTTCGTTATCAGTTTCATCGGCTTCAAGGCCGTCTGAAAGCATTTCGGCTTCGTTTATTTCCAAACCGTCTTTCAGGCTGATTTCGATTTCACCATAATTTTCAGGCTGCACGATACGCACCAAGCCTTCTTTAGCCAATTCCAGCAATGCAATAAAATTGACCACCACATATGTCGCGCCCTGCTCCGGCTTAAACAAATCGCTGAACTTACTGATACCGCTTTCGTTCAAACGACGCAAAATCGCCGTCATCTGCGCACGCACGGAAATGGTTTCCCGCACCACTTCATGACTGCGCGTATGCTTGGCACGCGACAAAATACCCAACCAAGCCTGCGTCAAATCGGCAACGTACACTTCCGGCAACTTCGCTTCGACCGCAATTTCCAGCGGCAAATACGCCCAAGCAAAATCACGTCCGGCACGCGGCAACGCATCCAAACCCTGAGCCGCCAGTTTCATCTGTTCGTAAGCCAACAGACGGCGCACCAGCTCGGCACGCGGATCCGCCTCTTCATCCTCAACTTCTTCAGGACGCGGCAACAGCAGGCGCGATTTAATTTCAATCAACATCGCCGCCATCAGCAGGTATTCCGCCGCTAAATCAAACTGATACGCTTCCATTTGGGCAATATAGTGCAGATACTGCTCGGTAATCTTCACCATCGGAATATCGAGGACATCGATATTTTGCTTGCGGATAAGGTACAGCAACAAATCCAACGGCCCTTGGAAGCTGCTCAATACCACCTTCAACGCATCAGGCGGAATAAACAAATCCTGAGGCACATCGGTGACAGGCTGACCGAACACCCACGCAACGGTATGTTCAGACGGCGTTGCGGCAGTGGAAGAAATAAGGTGTTCTGAAGGCATGGTTAAAGGGTCTTTTTCTTTTTAAGTTTAGTAAGAAGTTTCATCAACAAAAGGCCGTCTGAAACAAGGACAACCCGTTTTTAATATAAAAATCAGCGGTTTTTACGATTGATTTGCAAAGAAACAATGGCGACGGCAAAGGTCTGGGCCAAGGCCATACCCAACAGCGGCAGGCTGGCGAAAACCGTACCCGTCAGTACCGAGCCAATATCGCGAGAAAACACAAAACCATCCCTCGCAAGCATCGCCACCATCAAAGCCAACAACAGCAAACTTTCGCAGCCGACCAAAAGCCAAATCATTTTAACCGAACGGCGTTTGCGCCATTTCATGATACCGGCGTGTAAAAGGCTGAATATCACGACGGACAGAAACGGATAAAGAAAAGTGGTGAACGGGCGGTTATAACCGCTTTGCACACACAAATAATCGCCCGGCAGCGTATTGCATTCCATCACATCGAGAAACATCGGATCGACAGCATACATCAATACGCCGAACCATACCGCATAAATCAGGCTGGCGATAAAGTAGGCTTTAAAAAATCGGTTCTTAACCATCTTCCCCTACCCCTCACTTCCGCCCCGCGATATGCTCCACCGCAGCCTGTGCACAATACAATCCAAACGAAGCCGTTACCAGCATACTCGCGCCGTAGCCCGCGCAGGACAAACCTTGCGGTGCGGCATCGGTCGAACACGCTTCGCCGGATTGCGGCGGCGTAATATTCTCGGTTGAATAGACGCAAGGCACGCGCATTTTTTCTTTGGTATCGCGGCTGAAGCCGTAGCGTTTGCGCAAGGTATAGCGCAAATTGGAAAGCAGAGGGTCGTGGGTAACGCGGCTCAAATCGGCGGTTTGGATTAAAGCCGGATTTTTCTGTCCGCCCGCGCCGCCGCTGATAATAAACGGTTGTTTATGTTGCACGAAATACGCCGCCATCGCCGCTTTGACACGGATTTGGTCGATGGCGTCGATGACAAAGTCAAAAGGCCGTCTGAAAAGTTCGTCTAGATTGTCTTCGGTCACAAAATCTTCGATTTCCGTCACTTCGCATTGCGGATTGATTTGGGCGATGCGTTCGCGCAAAGCAGTAACTTTTGCCTTACCGAAATCATCGGTCAAAGCGTGCAACTGGCGGTTGACATTAGACTCGGCAACGTTGTCCAAATCAATCAGCGTTAAACGACCGATACCGCTCCTCGCCAAAGCCTCCACCGCCCACGAACCGACGCCGCCGACGCCGACCACGCACACATGCGCACGCGAAAAGCGTGCCAGTGCTTCGTCTCCGTAAAGTCTGGCAATGCCGCCAAAGCGGCGCGAAGAAAGAAAAGCGGCGTCTTGCATAAGTAACCTTGTGATATATCAATAAATTAATGAAAAACGCCACAGGCGAATCGGACCGATATTATACTTGAAAGCAGATGGGCTGTTGTACCCGCCCGAAAGAGTTTATAATCGTTTCACATTCAGACAAGTTCTGATTTCATATTAAACGAAAGTGCCGCTACTCGGCGCAAAAGGAGAATAAATATGTACAAACATCTGGTTGTAGCCGTTGACGGTAGCGAGACTTCCCTCAATGCATTGAAACACGCCGCCGAACTGGCAAGCCTCAACAAAGCCCAACTGACTTTGGTTCACGTTGCCAACCCTGCCGAATACATGGCTTTGGCTCCTGAATTCCTGCAACACGAAAGCTACGAAGCCGCCGCAGTGGCTCAAGGTAACGAAGT
Source organism: Neisseria sp. P0001.S007 (assembly GCF_051963655.1). Taxonomy (NCBI): domain Bacteria; kingdom Pseudomonadati; phylum Pseudomonadota; class Betaproteobacteria; order Neisseriales; family Neisseriaceae; genus Neisseria; species Neisseria sp. P0001.S007. Next base: position 12,633 of record NZ_JBQCUB010000003.1, read on the forward strand.
TTTGGATTTCGCAGAAAAAACAGCGCGTGAAAGCGGCGTTGAAAACATCGTGAAACACCTGTTGGTTGCCAACAAAGGCGCTCGAGAAATGGCGCAAGACTTGGTTGACTACGCCGACAACAACGGCGCAGACCTGTTGGTACTCGGCACACACGGCCGCACCGGCCTGATGCACCTGCTGATGGGCAGCTTCGCCGAAACCGTAATGCGTCAAAGCCACCTGCCTCTGCTGATTATCCGCAGCAAAGCTGAAGAAGCATAATCAAGCATTTATTTAAAATAGCGAAAGGCCGTCTGAATATTTTTCAGACGGCCTTTTTTCACATGACAGCTTAAGCTTTTATTTTGCCATTTCTTTGAACACTTCGTGTGCCACAGCAATGGTTTCGTCAATCAGCTCAGGCGTATGCGCGGCGGAAACAAAACCGGCTTCGTAAGCAGACGGGCCGAATGCGACATTGCGGTCGAGCATACCGTGGAAGAAATGTTTGAAACCGTCGATATTGGAACGCGCCATGTCGGCATAGTTTTGCGGCGTATGGCTGGCAAAATACAAACCAAACATGCCGCCCACGCTGTCCGCCGTAAATTCAACGCCATGTGCTTTAGCCGCGTCGGCAATACCGTTGGCGAGGCGTTGGGTCAAGGCAGTCAGGTTTTCATAGAAGCCTTCGCGCTGAATGATTTCCAGCGTTTTCAAACCGGCTGCAACCGCAATCGGATTGCCGGACAATGTACCTGCCTGATACACGCCGCCCAACGGGGAAATACATTCCATAATGTCTTTACGGCCGCCAAACGCCGCCAAAGGCATACCGCCGCCGATCACTTTGCCCATGGTGGTCAAATCAGGCTTGATGCCGTGCAAAGATTGCGCACCGCCCAGCGCCACGCGGAAACCGGTCATCACTTCGTCGTAAATCAACACGGCACCGTGTTTTTCAGTCAATTCGCGCAAGGCTTTGACAAAGGCTTCAGACGGCCTAACCAGATTCATATTGCCGACAAAAGGCTCCAAAATCACACAGGCAATGTCATTGCCGCTTTGGGCAAAGGCTTCTTCCAGTTGGGCGATATTGTTGTATTCGAGTACCAAAGTATGTTTGGTAAAGTCGGCAGGCACGCCGGCAGAAGAAGGATTGCCAAACGTCAACAGGCCGCTACCTGCTTTCACCAACAGGCTGTCGGAATGGCCGTGGTAGCAGCCTTCAAACTTGATGATTTTGTCGCGGCCGGTAAAACCGCGTGCCAGACGGATGGCGGTCATCGTTGCTTCCGTACCGGAGCTGACAAGGCGCAGCTGCTCGACTGACGGCATGATTTTGGCGATTTCTTCGGCAATGACAATTTCGCCTTCAGTCGGCGCACCAAACGACAAACCGCCCAATGCTGCTTCGCGCACGGCTTCAGTGACTTCAGGATGGGCGTGGCCGACAATCGCAGGGCCCCAAGAGCCGACATAGTCGGTATAACGCGTGCCGTTTTCGTCCCAAACATACGCGCCTTCTGCCTTTTTGATAAAGCGCGGTACGCCGCCGACGCTGCCGAATGCGCGCACAGGAGAGTTTACGCCGCCGGGAATAATGGCTTTGGCGCGGTTGAACAAGCTTTCATTACGGTTCATGGTCAATTCTTTCGTAAGAGGTCGTCTGAAAATCAAATCGGAGCCATTTTAACACCAAATCCTTTTCAGACGGCCCAAGCTTCAAAATAAGAATCGGGCGCAAAATCAAAATTATTCTTTAAAAACAAACACTCTATCCACATTTTTCCTGCTTGTGCTATAATCCGCGACCTATTGAAACAATAAAAGAAAAGCATCATGTTACGCGGATTCATACTCAGCCTCGCCCTTTTGGCGTCCTCCCTCGTCCATGCACAACGCAGCCTGCCTGACGATATGGACGTGGCCGTCTTAAAGACTGTCGATTTGCCTTATCTGAAAGTCAGCAAAGGCGGTTTTTCTTGGACGCGCCTGCTGACCTTGGGCATTGTTGACGGCAACGCAGCCAAACTGCAAATCACCCGCTTCACCAAAATCCACGATGAAAACGACCGTTTCATCCCCATGGGCCGCCTGCTGAATCAAACCGGCAAAGCCGTCGCGTTCAAATACAACGAAGAAAGCCACCTCGTCCGCGAAATCTGGATTTTGACCGACGCCGAAGCCGACAGGTTCATCGAACACGCCCAAAAGCAGAAAAAGGCGGAAGAATAACTTTCAGACGGCCCTGGTATTCAAAGGCCGTCTGAACCCTTTTACAACAAGCAAATCAATCAAAACAAACCATGAAAAAAGTATTTATCCGCACCTTCGGGTGCCAAATGAACGAGTACGACAGCGAAAAAATGCTGTCCGTCCTCGCCGAAGAACACGGCGGTATCGAACAAGTTACCCAACCTGACGACGCCGACATCATCTTGTTCAACACCTGCTCCGTGCGTGAAAAAGCGCAAGAGAAAGTCTTCTCCGACTTAGGCCGCGTACGTCCGCTCAAAGAAAAAAATCCCGACCTCATCATCGGCGTTGCCGGCTGCGTTGCCTCTCAAGAAGGCGAAAACATCGTCAAACGCGCTCCGTATGTGGACGTGGTTTTCGGCCCGCAAACGCTGCACCGCCTGCCCAAACTCATCGTTGACAAAGAAACCACCGGCCTGTCGCAAATCGATATTTCCTTCCCCGAAATCGAGAAATTCGACCACCTGCCGCCTGCACGCGTAGAAGGCGGTTCGGCGTTCATTTCCATCATGGAAGGCTGTTCTAAATACTGCTCTTACTGCGTCGTCCCTTACACCCGCGGCGAAGAATTCTCCCGCCCGCTCAACGACGTATTGACCGAGATTGCCGGTTTGGCGCAACAAGGCGTTAAAGAAATCAACCTCCTAGGCCAAAACGTCAATGCCTATCGCGGCGAAATGGAAAACGGCGAAATCTGCGACTTTGCCACTTTGTTGCGCATCGTCCACGAAATCCCCGGCATCGAACGCCTGCGCTTTACCACCAGCCATCCGCGCGAATTTACCGACGCGATTATCGAGTGCTACCGCGACCTGCCGAAGCTGGTTTCACACCTGCACCTGCCGATTCAAAGCGGTTCCGACCGCGTATTGAGCGCGATGAAACGTGGCTACACCGCCTTGGAATACAAATCCATCATCCGCAAACTGCGCTCCATCCGTCCTGACCTGTGCCTCAGCTCCGACTTTATCGTCGGCTTCCCGGGCGAGACCGAGCGCGAGTTCGAGCAAACCTTGAAACTGGTCAAAGACATTGCCTTCGACTTGAGCTTCGTCTTTATTTACAGTCCGCGCCCTGGCACGCCTGCCGCCAACCTGCACGACGACACGCCGCACGAAGAAAAAGTGCGCCGCCTCGAAGCTTTGAACGAAGTCATCGAAGCCGAAACCGCGCGCATCAACCAAACCATGGTCGGCACGGTTCAACGCTGCTTGGTTGAAGGTATCTCCAAAAAAGACCCTGACCAACTGCAAGCCCGTACCGCCAACAACCGTGTGGTCAACTTTACCGGCACACCCGACATGATCAACCAAATGATCGATTTGGAAATCACCGAAGCCTACACCTTCTCCCTGAAAGGCAAACCGGTATAAGCACACACAAACAAAGGCCGTCTGAAACTGTTCAGACGGCCTTTATCTTGGTTCGGCCCGGCATTATCTGATTCATGTATTTTTATTACCCGAACAAAAGGCTTTTCAGTATAATACCGCCCGAAAATTCCCTTATCTGTTTAGAAGTTAAGGCCAAAATCCGAGCTTCCGGCAGTTAAACCCGCTGATGCCGTCCTCGAACGGCTTTCCCAAAAGGAATATCTCGAATGAGTTCTTCAAATCAAAGCGTTTTGGAAAGATTATTCAACCTCAACGCCAATCAGACCAACGTGCGCACGGAAATTATGGCCGGTGTGACAACCTTCCTCGCCATGTGCTACATCATCATCGTCAATCCCCTGATTTTGGGCGAAACCGGCATGGATATGGGCGCAGTATTTGTGGCCACCTGTATCGCCTCCGCCATCGGCTGTTTCGTGATGGGCTTTGTCGGTAACTACCCGATCGCCCTCGCTCCGGGCATGGGTTTGAACGCCTACTTTACCTTTGCCGTCGTCAAAGGCATGGGCGTGGACTGGCGTGTGGCTTTGGGTGCCGTCTTCATCTCCGGCATTATTTTCATCCTTTTCAGCTTCTTTAAAGTGCGCGAAATGCTGGTCAACGCCCTGCCTATGGGCTTGAAAATGTCGATTGCCGCAGGTATCGGCCTCTTCTTGGCATTGATTGCACTCAAAGGCGCAGGCGTGATTGTGGCTAATCCTGCCACATTGGTCGGTTTGGGCGACATCCACCAGCCTACCGCCCTGCTGGCAATGGCAGGCTTCGTGATGGTGGTTGCACTTGGCCACTTCCGCGTCAAAGGCTCCATCATCATTACTATTCTGACGCTGACCGCCATCTCCACCATCTTGGGCTTGAGCGAGTTCAAAGGCGTGGTCGGCGAAGTTCCGAGCATTGCGCCAACCTTCATGCAGATGGACTTCAAAGGCTTGTTCACCGTCAGCATGGTCAGTGTGATTTTTGTATTCTTCCTGGTTGACCTGTTTGACTCTACCGGCACATTGGTCGGCGTTTCCCACCGCGCAGGCCTGTTGCAAGACGGCAAACTGCCGCGTTTGAAACGTGCCTTGCTTGCCGACTCTACCGCCATTATCGCAGGCGCCGCCTTGGGTACTTCTTCTACTACTCCTTACGTTGAAAGCGCGGCAGGCGTTTCTGCCGGCGGCCGTACCGGCCTGACTGCCGTTACCGTCGGCGTACTGATGTTGGCCTGTCTGATTTTCTCCCCACTGGTTCAAAGTATCCCTGCATTCGCTACCGCACCCGCCCTGCTCTATGTTGGCGCGCAAATGTTGCGTAGCGCGCGCGAAATCGATTGGGACGACATGTCCGAAGCCGCGCCGGCATTCCTGACCATCGTCTTCATGCCGTTTACCTACTCGATTGCCGACGGTATTGCATTCGGCTTTATCAGCTACGCACTCATCAAACTCTTGTGCAACCGCACTCAAGACGTACCGCCTATGGTATGGATCGTCGCCGTGTTGTGGGCACTGAAATTCTGGTTCTTGGGTTAAACCACTCAAAAGAACAGGCCGTCTGAAAACTTTTCAGACGGCCTGTTTTATTTTACCCAGCGTTTAAAGCTGTCGGTAAAAGATTATTTTTTCGCTTTTTTAGCAGCAGGTTTAACGGCAGCTTTCGCGCCTTTGTCCAATGCGCAGAAGCGGGTAACGATTTGATCAACCACTTCTTGTTTGCCGTTTACTTCGGTAGTACCGCGGATAGTCAGCATGTTGCCGTCAACTTTGTCTACGTTGGCTGCAGTGGCTGCTTCAGCAACCCAAGCGACATTACCGCCCCAGAATGCGTTTACATCTTTGCTGCTGTCAGTGATACGGAACAGGTTTTCAGTTAATTGGCCTTTGTATTTTACTTGGGCGGCAACAACTTCGTTGCCTTTGAAGCCGTACATTACGCTCAAAGGCTCTTTGCCGTCTTTACCGCATTTGTAGTGAACTTCTTTTTTACCGTCGATAGAGTCTACTTTCAAAGTATTAGGTACTGGAGCTTGAGCTTGTTGAGCCTGAGCTTGGGTTTGTTGTTGCGCAGTAGGCGCAGCTTTAGCTTCAGGTTTGGCTTTAGAACCGCTGCTACATGCAGTCAGGGCAACAGCCGCCAAAACGGCAGGAACGATTAATTTAACATTCATATTCATAATTGACTCCCAAATGGTTTCAATAAAAAACCAGCAAAGGCCGGCTGACATTTACACATTAACAGAGATATTCCGTCTTGTCTTTATCTCAGACGGCATTTTTTAAGAAAAGTTTAAATGTATATTTTTATCTTCTAAAATCAATAAATTATAAATATGAAATCATGTAAATTCAGGTTTGGGAATTTTTAAGATGAATACTGTTGTCAATAAATTGGGGGTTGACAATGGTAAAATGAGATTGAAAAGCGCATATAGATGACAAAAGTCTGGGCAATTTATTTTACATACTTCTGTCTCTTGAGTTGCTGAGCGTTTCAGACAGCCTTAGAATACAAACAGTAAATGCAATAAAAAAACGCAATCTGAAACAGATTGCGTTTTTTGGAAACTGGCACGCCCACGGGGAATCGAACCCCGGTTACCGCCGTGAAAGGGCGATGTCCTAACCGCTAGACGATGGGCGCGGATAAATCTTGTGGCGCACCCGGAGCGATTCGAACGCCCGACCCTCTGGTTCGTAGCCAGATACTCTATCCAACTGAGCTACGGGTGCATCCTCATCACCTCGCAAGTGCGTTGTGAATCAAGAAGACCGAATAATATAGGCTTTACTGAAACCTGTCTACTTTTTTCACAGAAATTTTTTATATTTTTATTTAACTAATTGAAATTAAACAATATAAAATTAACGTAAAATCCCTACTCCTGACAAATCCTGCGCCATTTTGGCGGCGGAATTATCGGTCATACCGCCGACAAAATCCAAAATTTTCATATAGGCCTGATACAGACTGTCTTCAGGAAGAATCGGATTGTGCTTTTTCAACAACTCCAACGCCAAAGACTGACGCGTTGCCAACTGTTTTTCTGCAATCAGGGCATAGGCGGCAGGGACGAGCAAATCCAAAATGGAGCCTAAGCATGGGAACGTGGCAATCTCGGTCAAGAGCTTGGTGTGATGACGAAAAATCCGTGTTTGCGCCAATTCTTTCGCTTTTGCCAAAGTGTTTTGCACTTGCGGGCTACACAGAGCAAGCAAGTCTTTGCCTTTGAATGTTCCGTCCAACAAATCGGACTGATGCAGCATAAAGGTTTGCGCAACATCATCAATCGCCTTGCCAATCGCAATACCTCGCAACATGGCGCAACGCTGACGACTGGAGCTGGCGTGCCACGCGCTTTCGGCAAAGGTCAGCTCGGACAAGATACTCTCCACTTCCGTATCCATGAGTAAATCCAATTCGACGGCATCTTCCAAGTCCAGCAAGGCGTAACAAATATCGTCGGCAGCCTCCATCAAATAAGACAAAGGATGGCGCGCCCAGCTGTCTGCTCCTGCGGAAACCAGCCCCAATTCGTCAGCAACTTGACGGATAAACGGCAACTCGGTTTGATAAATATTGAATTTCTTTCTGCCGTTCGGATGTTGCGTTGTCCACGGATACTTCAGCAATGCGCCGATGGCTGCCGCAGTCAGGCGCATTCCGCCCGCCTCCGGATACATTTCAAGACTGGCGACGATACGCAGGCTATGCGCATTGCCTTCATAGGTTTGAATGTCGTTGCGTTCCGCTTCGTTTAATGTGTTCAGATAAATTTGATGTTCAGGTCGTCTGAACCAATCACGCAAAGCATCTTCGCCGGTATGGCCAAACGGCGGATTGCCCAAGTCATGTGCCAAACAGGCAACCTGCACCACGGCACCAATATCGCTGGGCGTATTGCCCTGCGGCAGAAAACCGCCGTTGTGCAACATCACGCCCACGCGGTTGCCCAAGCTCCTGCCCACGCTGGCAACTTCAACGCTGTGCGTCAGGCGGTTGTGCGTCAAGTCATGTTGCGCCAACGGATGTACCTGCGTTTTACGGCCAAGGCGGCGGAAGGCTCCGGAAAAAACGACCCGGTCGTAATCGATGTGAAAATCCGTACGCAAGGCATCGGCACCTTCCTGAGTCGAAGGGGTAACGGTCGGCACGATTTCGCCGTTTTTGGTACGGAAGCGTTGGGTGGACAATAAGTTTTGCCAATTCATTCGGATGGTCATAAAGATTCCTCAAGCAAAGTAAAGGCCGTCTGAAACATATTCAGACGGCCCTATGCTTATTTACCGCGCATCAATTCAAAGAAATCGTCATTGTTTTTAGAGTCTTTGAGTTTGCCCACCAAAAACTCGGTTGCTTCGATTTCGTCCATAGGATGCAGGAATTTGCGCAAGAGCCACATACGTTGCAACTGATCGTTCGGCACCAGCAATTCTTCGCGGCGCGTACCAGATTTATTGATGCTGATGGCCGGGAACAGGCGTTTTTCTGCCATGCGGCGGTCAAGGTGCAATTCCATATTGCCCGTACCTTTGAACTCTTCGTAAATCACGTCGTCCATGCGGCTGCCGGTTTCAACAAGCGCTGTCGCAATAATGGTAAGCGAACCGCCCTCTTCCACATTACGCGCTGCGCCGAAAAAGCGTTTCGGACGGTGCAAAGCGTTGGCATCGACACCGCCGGTCAGAATTTTGCCCGAAGTCGGCACGACGGTATTGTAGGCGCGCGCCAAACGGGTAATCGAATCCAGCAGGATGACCACGTCTTTTTTGTGTTCGACCATGCGTTTGGCTTTTTCAATCACCATCTCAGCCACTTGTACATGGCGTTGCGCAGGTTCGTCAAACGTAGAGGAAACCACTTCGCCGCGTACAGAACGGCTCATTTCGGTCACTTCCTCCGGACGCTCGTCAATCAACAGGACAATCAGTTCGACATCGGGATAATTGGCGGTAATGGCATGGGCAATGTTTTGCAACATCACGGTTTTACCGGTTTTAGGCGGCGCCACCAACAATGCACGTTGGCCTTTACCGATTGGGGAAACCAAGTCGATGGCGCGGCCGGTCAGATTCTCTTCGGCTTTGATGTCGCGCTCGAGTTTGAATTGTTCGGTTGGGAATAAAGGCGTGAGGTTTTCAAAAAGGATTTTGTGTTTGCAGACTTCGGGCTGATCGCCGTTGATGGTATCAAGGCGGACAAGCGCGAAATACCGCTCGTTGTCTTTAGGTACGCGCACGCTGCCTTCGATGGTGTCGCCGGTGTGCAGATTGAAGCGGCGGATTTGCGTGGGCGAAACATAAATATCGTCAGGGCCGGCAAGGTAAGAAGTATCTGCGCTGCGCAAGAAACCGAAGCCGTCAGGCAGGATTTCAAGTGTACCGGAGCAGGTGAAGCTGACATTCTGCTTCATCATCTGGCGGACGATGGCAAAAACGAGGTCTTGTTTGCGGAAACGGTTGGCGTTTTCAATGCCATGTTCTTCTGCCATTTCCAAGAGTTTGGAAATGTGGAGGGTTTGGAGTTCTGAAACGTGCATAGTATTGATATATTTTGAATGGTATCAGAGAGATGGCACAAAGGCCGTCTGAAAGGATGAAATCGTGCCGCAGGATACGGTAGATTTTTGAGAAAGTTGAATTTTAGGCAGTTGGAGGCAGGGTGTCAAATTTTTAAATCGAACACTGAGGCCGAGACCTTGGTCTTATCCTTCAATAAGATTACGGCTGGAAGTAACGTGGCAACCGCAATCTTATCATCAAAAATCCGAGTATTTGCCCAACTTCAGACGGCCTTTTGCCCATACCGCATCAGCGTCATGCCACCAACCGCCGCCGCACAACCTGCGACCAGTGAAATATGCAGCGGTTCGTCCAAAAACCACGCCGAAGACAGCACGCCAAAAATCGGCACGAGCGTAATATACGCCGCCGCGCTGCCTGCACCCAAAGTCTTCACGCCTTCAAAATACCACGCATAGGCCAATACCGTCGCACCGATGACCAGCCACGCCAAGGCTGTCCAACCGCGTCCATCCATTGCCGCTATTGCCTCAAAAGGCAATCCGTCCGTCCACAATGCCACCACCGACAACATCAGCGCGCCGATGAACGACGTTGCCGTTGTTACCGTCAACGCGTCTATCCCGCGCAAAACCGCGCGACCGATTAAGGTATAAGCCGCCCAACAGACCACGCAACCGAAAATCAGCCACTCTCCTGCCTTGATGCCGCCCGATAACACTGTCAACGGCTGCCCTTGCGTTACCACCATAATGGCACCACCAACCGCCAGCAGCATACCCGCCAAAATCTTCGCGTTTAAACGCTCGCCGAAAAACCAAGTCGCCATCAGCAGCGTCAGCACGGGATTTACCGCCACGACCACCGCCGCCTTGCCTGCCGGCATAGTCTGCAAACCCAGCATAAAAAACACCGCATAGCCGCACACGCCGACGGAAGCGGCTGCAGTCAAGCCCAGCCATTGCCGCGCCGATAAAGCCGCCAAAGTCGCAAACCTGCTGCGCACAAACAACCAGCCCAACAACAAAACCGAAGCCAAGACAAACCGAACCGCCCCGCCCGTCAGCGGCGGCAGCGACTGCCCCAGCATCCGCCCCATCGGCCAGGACGCGCCCCACAACACCGCCATTCCCAGCAGTTTCAAATGTACAGAATAACGTTCCATCTCATCCCTTTATCGACAGAGGCCGTCTGAAAACCAGATTTCAAGTTTTCAGACGGCCTTCAATATAGCGACTGCAAACAGATTACTTAGGCTGCCAAGAATCTTTCAGCGTGACCGTGCGGTTGAACACGGGATGCTCGGGGCTGTGGTCTTTGCGGTCGGTGACGAAGTAGCCGATACGCTCGAACTGCCAACGGCTTTCTGCCGGCAAATTTTTTGCGACAGGTTCGGCGTAAGCAGTGATTTCCTTAATGGATTCTGGATTGAGGAAATCGGTAAACGGCAGGTAATTGCCGTCTTCGCCGCGCACGGCATCGGGACGCTCGACGGTAAAGAGGCGGTCATACAGGCGGACTTTGATTTCGGCTGCGTGTTCGGCAGAAACCCAATGAATCACGCCTTTGACTTTTCTGCCTTCGGGATTTTTGCCCAAGGTATCGTGGTCGATGCTGCATTTGAGTTCAACCACATTGCCTGCCTCATCTTTGACTACTTCATCACACTTAATCACATAGCCGTGGCGCAAACGCACTTCTCCGCCGGGAATCAGGCGTTTGAAGCCTTTGGGCGGATTTTCGGCAAAGTCGTCGGCTTCGATGTAGATGGTTTGGGAAATAGGTACTTCTCGATCGCCCATTTCTTCGTGGTTCGGATGGAACGCGGCACGGCGGCTTTGGGTTTTACCGGCTTCAAAGTTGGTCAGGGTCACTTTGAGCGGGTTCAACACCGCCATCAGGCGAGGAGCGGAGTTTTCCAGCTCTTCACGAATCGCGCCTTCCAACACGCTCATGTCGACGATGTTTTCAGATTTGGAAATACCGGCGCGTTTGGCAAACAAGCGCAGGCCTTCGGGCGTGTAGCCGCGGCGACGCATACCCGAAATGGTCGGCATACGCGGATCATCCCAGCCGGCAACGTGGCCGTCTGAAACCAGTTGGTTCAGCTTGCGTTTGGACGTGATGGAATACAGAAGCTCCAAACGGGAAAATTCGTATTGGCGCGGACGGGTGGCGTGCGGCGCAGGAATGTTGTCCAACACCCAGTCATACAACGGACGATGTGCTTCAAATTCGAGCGTACACAGGGAGTGCGTGATGCCTTCGATGGCATCGGAAATGCAATGCGTGTAGTCGTACATCGGATAAATGCACCATTTGTCGCCGGTGTTGTGGTGATGGGCGCGGCGGATACGGTAGATGACGGGGTCGCGCATATTGATGTTGCCTGAAGCCATGTCGATTTTCAGGCGCAGGGTTTTGCTGCCGTCGGGGAACTCGCCGTTTTTCATGCGTGTGAACAGGTCGAGGTTTTCTTCGACACTGCGGTCGCGGTAAGGGCTGTTTTTACCCGCTTCGGTCAGCGTACCGCGGTATTCGCGCATTTCTTCAGGCGTTAAATCATCGACATACGCTTTGCCATCTTTGATCAAACCGACGGCGTAGTCATAGAGCTGGTCGAAATAGTTGGAAGCGAAACGCGGCTCGCCCGCCCAATGGAAACCGAGCCACTCGACGTCTTCTTTGATGGCGTTGACGTATTCGTCGTTTTCTTTTTCAGGGTTGGTATCGTCAAAACGCAGGTTGCACAAGCCGTCGTAAATATAAGCCAAACCGAAGTTCAAGCAGATGGATTTAGCGTGGCCGATGTGCAAATAGCCATTCGGCTCGGGCGGGAAACGGGTTTGGATGGCTGTATGTTTACCGCTTTTGAGGTCTTCATCGATAATGGTGCGGATAAAGTGGTTGTCCGCGAATTGGTCTTTATTCAACATAATATTTCTTTGATAGGAAAATGATTTTCTGTTTTCAGACGGCCTAAATATTCAATCAGGCCGTCTGAAAGGAATGGAATGATGGCTCAATTGTACCCGACTTGGCTACTTTGATACAGGGTCGGCAACCTGCCACGCCACGCCGCGTTCGTTTAGGGTTTTCTGCATGGCGGCAGATGGCGGGCGGTCGGTAAACAGCTTATCAAATGCGCCGATATCGCCCAGTCTGACCAAGGCATTGCTGTTGAACTTGCTGTGGTCTACGCCAAGATAGCGCACGCGGGCATTGTTCACCATTGCCTGCATGACGCTGACTTCCTTGTAATCGTCATCTAAAAGCGAGCCGTCGTTTTCTATGCCGTGGGTACTCATGATGGCATAGTCGACTTTGAATTGGTTGATGAAATCGACGGTTGCCACGCCGGTAATACCACCATCCAATGGGCGGACCACGCCGGAAGCGATGATGACCGTGTAGTCGGTACGCGCCGCAGTGATGGAGGCGGCGTAGATATTGTTGGTGATAATCCGCAGGTTTTTACGCTGTCTGACCAACTCGGCGGCAACGGCTTCCATGGTGGTGCCGATGCTGATAAAGAGCGAGGCATTGTCGGGAATGGTGGAAGCGATCAATTGGGCAATGGCGTTTTTTTCCTGCTGCTGATGGTTGCGCCGCTCCTGCCCTGCCGTTACGACTGAAACGTCGCCCAAAGATGCGCCGCCGTGATAGCGTTTGAGCTGTCCGGTCTCGCTCAACTCCTGCACATCGCGGCGTATGGTTTGCGGCGTAACATCCAAATTCGCCGCCAACTCTTCCACCGTCATGAAGTTATGTTCGCGGACAAGGGTGAGGATATGTTCGTGTCTTTGGATTTTGGGTTTCATAGCGTTTCGCTTTGTAGGGATAAACCAATGGCCGTCTGAATATTTCAGACGGCCTTTTTATTGTCAAACCGATTACATCTCGAGTTTTTGTTCCAAGCGTTCCATACACGCGCCCAAGTGGCGGCGCATGACTTTGGTCACACGGTTGCGCTTGCCTGCCAACAACAAATCGAGGATTTCTCGGTGTTCATGGTGCGAATTGGAATCGATGTTGCGCTTTTCTTTGCGAAGCGGATCGGAAACGGCCACAATCAATGAAGAGCGCGCGCACAAGGTATTCATGATTTCAAACAGGACATCGTTGTCCAGCAGCCGCGCCAATTCGACATGGAAGGCATTGGACAGGCGGTTCCAACCCACGCGGTCGCCGCTTTCGGAGGCTGCACCCTCTTGCTCAATCATGGCGTAAAGCGGTTGCAGACGCGTTTCCAAATCAGGCATATCGATAAGGACGCTCAAAATCATGCTTTCCATTTCGATACGCGTGTTGAACACGTCTTTCATTTCTTTCAAGTCCGGCACATGGACAAATGCGCCGCGGTTGGGCTGCAAATCGACGATTTTATCGTGCGCCAAAAGTGACAATGCGCCACGCACGGTATTGCGCGAGCAAACCATTTGCCGGCAAAGCTCGGACTCGGTCAGTTTTTTGCCCGGCAACAGCAGATGGTCGGTAATGCCGTCCAAAATCAATGCGTACACTCGGAAGAGTTCCGAATCGTGACGCTCTTCCAAAATAAGCGATGAAGTTGCAGGCGCAATGTTGGTATTATTTTCGTAATCCATACTGTTTCCCCAGTATCCGTATTAAGGCGCAAGCGTTTACAAACCTGCAGCTTTCGGGGTTGTTTAAAATATAATTAAAAATTGTTGACAATGTTAAACGAAACTTGCACAATGAGATCAACAAGCCAAGTTATAAAGGCTGATAGAGAGAGAGAAAAAGGAATAAAAAGCAAGCAGATATATTCATGTTAATGCGTGAATATATCTGCTTTTTTTGTGGGTAGCCGGTTCACGCTCCGATACTCCCACCCTGAAACTGCCCTATTCTGTTTCGACGATCTCGAAGCTGTGGCTCATTTTTGCCGCTTTGCCCAGCATAATCGATGCGGAGCAATATTTTTCGGCAGACATCTGTACTGCGCGTTCAATCGCGCTTTCCTGCAAATCCCGACCATACACTTTGAAGTGGATATGGATTTCGGTAAACACGCGCGGCGCGGTGTCGGCGCGTTTGGCAGTCACTTCGGCACGGCAGTCGGTGATTTTTTGGCGTTGTTTCTCGGCAATCATCACGACATCGATGCTGGAACAGCCTGCTACACCCAACAACAGCATTTCCATCGGGCTGGGGCCGCGTTTGACTTCGCCTTCAGCCGCCGCGCCTTCCATCACAACGCTGTGTCCGTTTGCCGTTGTACCGACGAAGCACATTCCGTCTATCCATTTTGAGGTAACTTGCATGGTGTCTTTTTTATCCGTAAAAGCATTAATCCGATATTGTAAACAATTTCAAGTGATAAACCTAGTCAGGCCGTCTGAAAAATACAATCAATTACAATTGGTCTGAACGCATTATTCGTCCCGATACGCCCAATGATTGACCGGCCCGTGCCCTGCCCCAATGCCCAAAGGATGGGAAATGGCGGCGGCAATATAGTTTTTTGCCGTTTGAACCGCCTCGGACACGCTAAACCCTTTTGCCAACTCGGCAGTGATGCAGGCAGAAAATGTGCAACCCGTGCCATGCGTATGCGGCGTCGGGAAACGTTTGCTATTCAGCTCGATGGTCTCGTATGGCGTAAACAGCCAGTCGGTGCAATATTCGCTTTGGCTGTCGGCAAGATGGCCGCCTTTAATCACCACATTTTTCACGCCCCAATCCTGAAGAATTTTGGCGGCGCGTTCCGCATCTTGGCGGTTTTCAATATTGATACCCGTCAATGCCTGCGCTTCGGGCAGATTGGGGGTCAATACGTCCGTATGCGGCAACAGCAGGCGTTTCATGGCTTCGACGGCTGAATTTTCCAACAACGGCGCGCCGCCTTTGGCAATCATGACCGGATCCAACACGCGTTTGCCGAAGTCGCATTCGGCAGTTTGTTCCGCCACGCATTCGATGATTTCCGCCGTACCCAGCATGCCGATTTTATAGGCGCGGATTTGGAAATCCTCCTGAATTGCGGCAATTTGCGCGGCAATCATGTCGGTCGGTATCGGATGCACTGCCGATACGCCCAAAGTATTTTGTGCGGTAACCGCAGTCAGTACGCTGGTGCCGAACACGCCGCGCATCTGAAATGTCTTCAAATCCGCCTGTATGCCCGCGCCGCCGCCGGAATCGGAGCCGGCAATCGTCAGCGTTTGAATAAAAAGTTCGTCCATCGTATCCTCCTGTTTTTCAGACGGCCTTGTGTTTATCGTTGTTGAGAGCAGTTTGGTTTTATCCGCAAACAAAGGCATTCGCCGTCTATTTTTCCGAATGCCTTATCTGTTGTTTTACCAAAAACAAATGTATGTTCTCGGGCGAAATATCTTAACAAACAAAAGGCCGTCTGAAAACTATTTTCATTTTCAGACGGCCTGTTCAATTTTAAACCTATTCAGGCTTAATCTTCGTATGCGTCAATCGGCAAGCAGGAGCAAACCAGATTGCGGTCGCCATACACTTCATCTACCCGTTTGACGCTCGGCCAGAATTTGTGTTCGCGGACAAACGGCAACGGGAAGACAGCTTCTTCGCGGGAGTACGGATGCGCCCATTCGCCGGTTACATCTGCGGCGGTATGCGGAGCGTTGACCAGCGGATTGTCCTCTTTCGGCCATTCGCCGCGCTCGACTTTCAGCACTTCCTGTTTGATTTGTTTCAGGGCGGCGATGAAGCGGTCGAGTTCGGCTTTGCTTTCGCTCTCGGTCGGCTCGATCATCAGCGTACCGGCCACAGGGAAGGAAACCGTCGGCGCGTGGAAGCCGTAGTCCATCAGGCGTTTGGCGATATCGGTTTCGGTGATACCGCTTTCGGCTTTAAGTGGACGCAAATCGACGATACATTCGTGCGCGACGCGGCCGTTTTTGCCTGTATACAGAATCGGATAGTCTTCGCTCAGGCGTTTGGCAACGTAGTTGGCGTTGAGCAATGCCCAGCGTGTTGCCTGCTCCATACCTTGTTTGCCCATCATGGTCAGGTACATCCAAGTAATCGGCAGGATAGACGCAGAACCGAAGGCCGCAGCAGCAACGGCGGTTTGGTCGGCACTGGCGCTGTGGGTGTCGGTCAAAGCGTGTCCCGGTGCAAACGGGGCAAGGTGGGCTTTCAAACCGATAGGGCCGACGCCCGGACCGCCGCCGCCGTGAGGGATACAGAAGGTTTTGTGCAGGTTCATGTGCAATACGTCCGCACCGACTTCGGCAGGCTGCATGATGCCGATTTGGGCGTTGAGGTTGGCGCCGTCCATGTAAACCTGTCCGCCGTTTTCATGGATGATGCGGCAGATGTCGCGGATGCCTTCTTCGTACACGCCGTGGGTGGACGGGTAAGTAATCATGATGGCGGACAAAGCGTCGCGGTGTTGCTCGGCTTTGGCTTTCAAATCGTCGATGTTGACGTTGCCGTGTTCGTCGGTATCGACAACGACGACTTTCAAACCCAGCATGGCCGCAGTCGCAGGGTTGGTGCCGTGGGCGGATTTGGGAATCAGACAGATGTTGCGGTGTCCCTCGCCGTTGGCTTCTTGATAGCGGCGGATGGAGAGCATGCCACTGTATTCGCCCTGCGCGCCGGAGTTGGGCTGGAAGGAAATCGCGTCAAAGCCGGTGATGGCTTTCAGGCTGTTTTCCATGTCGGTCAAAAGCGCGTGGTAGCCTGCGGCTTGGTCTTTGGGGGCGTAGGGGTGGATGTCGGTGAACTCTGCCCAAGTAATCGGCAACATTTCCGCAGTCGCATTGAGCTTCATGGTACAGCTGCCCAATGAAATCATGCTGCGGTTCATCGCCAAGTCGCGGTCTTCGAGTTTCTTCAGATAGCGCAGCATTTCGTGTTCGGTATGGTAACTGTTGAACACAGGGTGTTGCAAAATGTCGTCCTGACGCAGCAATTCGGCATTCAGACGGCCTTTGACGTCATCGGCAAATGTGAACGTATCTTTGCCGGTAAACGCGCGGTACAAATCGACCAAATCTTCGTATGCCGACGTTTCATGGAATGCAGCCGCAACTTGAGTATCGTTGACGCGGCGCAGGTTGTAACCCGACTCCAAAGCAGCAGCAAACACTTGGCCTGCTTTCTCTTTGCTGCCAAAATCGACGGTAACGGTATCGAAGAAGACCTTGTGAACCACATTCAGGCCGTCTGAAACCAGCGCATCGGCAAAGGCAGAAGCCAGTGCATGAATGCGGTTGGCAATGCGTTTCACGCCTTCAGGGCCGTGGTAAACGGCATACATACCGGCCAAGTTCGCCAGCAATGCTTGTGCCGTACAAATATTGGATGTCGCTTTTTCGCGGCGGATGTGTTGCTCGCGGGTGGACAAAGCCATGCGCAAGGCAGGTTTGCCCGATGCGTCTTTGGATACGCCGATGATACGGCCCGGGGCAGAACGTTTGAACTCGTCTTTAAACGCGAAATAAGCAGCGTGCGGACCACCGAAGCCCATCGGCACACCGAAGCGTTGGGTATTGCCCAAAGCAATATCTGCGCCCAACTCGGCCGGCGATTTCAGCAAAACCAAGCTCATGATGTCGGCGGCAACAGCAACGATCGTGCCTTTTGCTTTCAGACGGCCGATAACGTCCTGCAAGTCTTGCACATCGCCGTCTTTGCCGACGTATTGGAACAGCGCACCGAAGTATTCGCCTTCATCCGCTTGGGCAAAATCGCCGACCACCAGTTCAAAACCGAAATATTTAGCGCGGGTTTTCATCACATCCAAAGTTTGCGGATACACGCGCGCATCCACAAAGAAACGCTCGGATTTCACTTTACCCACGCGGTGCGCCATCGCCATCGCTTCGGCGGCAGCAGTCGCCTCATCCAGCAAAGACGCGCCTGCCACAGGGAAACCGGTCAAATCGATACACACTTGTTGGAAGTTCAACAAAGCTTCCAAACGACCCTGGGCAATTTCCGCCTGATACGGGGTGTAGGCGGTGTACCAACCCGGATTTTCCAATACGTTGCGCAAAATCACGTTCGGCACGCGGGTCGGGTAATAGCCCAAACCGATATAGGATTTGTTGATCACGTTTTTCGACGCGATGCCTTTCAATTTCGCCAACGCGTCCGCCTCGGTCAAAGCCTCGGGCAAATCGAGTTCGGACGGCATACGGATGCTTTGCGGCACGGTATTGCCGACAAATTCGTCCATGCTCTTCTCGCCGAGCGCTTCCAAAAGCGCAGCCTCGTCGCCAAAACTCAAATGGCGCGCGGCAAATTCGTTCGGGTTGAACAATTCAGATAGTTTCATTTCTACTCCTTCGGTGTTATCGATATCAACACTGTTTTTTCTTGCAGATGTTGTTTCAGACGGCCTCCGCCCATTTTGGACGACATGCCAATATTTCCCTATAAACCGGACAGGTTTCCACATGCGCGCCGGGCAGGTAGCCGGTACTCATTAAAAATTCGCCGACGATTTCGCCGCCGACAAATTTGAAATGTTTTTTAAACAGTTTCACCCATTCAGCCTTGTCGAGCGGATGGTTCGCATCGAGCCAGTTTTTGAATGAGCCGTATTCTTGCTGTATTTGTTTGATTTGTCGCGCGTTATAAATGGCTGCGTTGATTTTCAGGCGGTTGCGGACGATGCCTGCATCGGCAAGCAGTCGCTCAATATCGGTTTCGTCAAATGCGGCGACCGTATCGATGTCGAAACCTTTAAATGCCGTCTGAAATGCCTGCTGCTTCTTCAGCATCAGCGTCCAGCTTAATCCTGCCTGATTGATTTCCAACACCAGCCGCTCAAACAATTCATTGTCGTCCTCAATCGGAAAACCGTATTGCGTGTCGTGATAATGTTTGTTGGGGTTGTCCGTATCGTCAGGAAGCGTGGCGACAAATTCGCAGTAATTCATGTTTGCTGAGGAAAAATTGAAACAAAGGCCGTCTGAAAGCATTTTTCAGACGACCTAAGACCTGCAATATCAAACAGATGAAAAACCTGTTTGGATGTTTGCAAAAATCAAGCTACTTCGCCTGCGTATTGTTCGGCAGTCAGCAGACCGTCGTAATCGGCAGGGTTGGCAGGTTCGATTTTGAAGAACCAGCCTGCGCCGTAAGGGTCGCTGTTGGCAGTTTCCGGAGCGCTTGGCAAATCTTCGTTGACGGCAACGATTTCACCTGCAATCGGCGCGTATACGTCAGATGCGGCTTTTACAGACTCAACCACACCGGCTTGCTCTTCGGCGGCAAGGTTTGCGCCGACTTCTGGCAGCTCGACAAACACGATGTCGCCCAACAGCTCTTGCGCGTGATGGGTAATGCCGACGGTGATGGTACCGTCTTCTTCAAGGCGCAGCCATTCGTGGCTGGCAACGTATTTCAGTTCTGCTGGGATGTTGCTCATGGTTTGATACTCCATTGATAGGGGGTTATTTTCAGACGGCATCTTCATAGATGCCTTGTTCAATGCTTTCTACAAACGTCCGTATCGGACGACAATTAAAACCTGCTTCCAGACGGCCCTTAACAAATAAAGGCCGTCTGAACCGATATTAATCAAACTGTTTTTGACCGTTGCGGACAAACGGCAGCTTCAGTACGCGCACGTCCACTTCCTTACCGCGCATCAGCACTTTGGCGGTATCGCCGTCAAAATCTTTCGGTACGCGGGCGATGGCGATGGATTGTTTCAGGCTTGGGGAGAATACGCCGCTGGTGGTTTCGCCTTGACCTTTGTCGGTCAACACTTCCATATGCGCGCGCAGGATGCCGCCTTTATCGAGCAACAAGCCAACCTGTTTGACGGCAACGCCTTTTTCTTTCAATGCCACCAATGCGGCTTTACCGACGAAATCGCGGCTTTCATCTTTCAAGTCAACGGTCCAACCCATGCCTGCTTCGAGCGGGCTGGTATTGTCGTCCATATCGTTGCCGTAGAGGTTCATACCGGCTTCCATGCGCAAGGTGTCGCGTGCGCCGAGGCCGCAAGGCTGTACGCCTGCTGCTTGCAGGGCTTTGAAGAATGCGACGGCTTCAGTACCCGGCAGAATCACTTCAACGCCGTCTTCGCCGGTATAGCCTGTACGGGCGACAAACCAGTCGTTGCCCAAGTCTGCACCTTGGAACGGTTTGAGGCCGTGAATCACGTCCGCCCATTCAGGTTTGACGGTCAGGAGTTTTTCGATGGCTTTCGGGCCTTGTACGGCAAGCATGCCGAGGTCGTAGCGCGGATTGAAGGCAACGCCGAACTCTTGTCCGACTTTGTGGAATTGCGCCGTGTCTTTTTCGCGGGTCGCGCCGTTGGACACGATGCGGTATTGGGTTTCGGCTTCATTGGTGCGGTAAACGATCAAGTCGTCAATCACGCCGCCGTTGTCGTTGAGCAAAGCGGAATAAAGGGCTTTGCCGACAAAAGCGAGTTTGGCGACATCGTTGGCAATCAATTTGCGGAAAAAGGCTTTGGCATTTGCGCCTGCTACGTCGGTAACGAGCATATGGGATACGTCAAACATACCGGCGTCGGTGCGCACGGCTTCGTGTTCGGCGATTTGTGAACCATAATGGATGGGCAGCTCCCAGCCGGCAAAATCTACCAGCTTCGCGCCTGCATCTTGATGGGCTTGATGAAATGGGGTGGTTTTCAGAGCAGTCATTCTCAAGTTTCTCCGGATTTTTTGTTCAGATGCCGCCCGCGCACCTATGCGCGGATGACCCTATCTGTCCTTGAACCTGAGATTTTCGGCCGTATCCGCATGATGGCAAACCAGTCTGCTCACTGCTTTGCGCGGTTGTCTGAATGGTGGTTCAGACGGCCTTCTCCCCTTCGGTGGACGTTATTCTAACGCCGCTCTCCAGATTGTTTGTTTCAATGTGCAGTCCCTGATACCTGAGCGATTTAAGGGTGTCTGCGCCTTCGGTGGTTACATTGTAGTTGGGTGTAACACTCTCCTGCACATTTCCCGATTATGTCTTGAATCGGCGGTTTGGGCAAGTAGCCGATGAATATTTATGATGCGAATATTCGTCTTTTTATTGAGGCGGCAAAACCTTAGCCTTTATCAAATTATTGGCTATGCGGCAAATGTTTTTGCAAAAGTCTCAGGCCGTCTGAAGCCCTTACCCGTTTTTCCTATATAATTCTGTTTTTTCGATTTATCTGCGTCCATCATGAACCGCCTCAAACGCATTAAAACCATCCTCTGCACGCTCTACCGCTACCGCCTTGCCGAACTGATTGCCTCGCTGGTCCGTCCGGGTTGGGCGCGGACTTTCCTCAATATGCTGCCGCAGTCGTCCAAGTTCAAACACGAGATGCCTGCCGTGCGCCTGCGTTTGGCGTTGGAAAGCCTGGGGCCGATTTTCATCAAATTCGGACAGGTATTGTCCACGCGCCCCGATTTGATTCCGCACGATTACGCGGTCGAACTGGCAAGGCTGCAAGACAAAGTGCCGCCGTTTGACGCGCAGCTTTCGCGTTCGCAAATCGAAAAATCACTGGGACAATCCATCGACACTTTATACGCGGAATTTGAAACAGAGCCGGTCGCCAGCGCATCCATCGCCCAGGTACACAAAGCCCGCCTGCATTCGGGCGAACAAGTCGCCGTGAAAGTCTTGCGCCCCAACCTTTTGCCCGTTATCGAACAGGATTTGTCGCTGATGCGCTTTGGTGCAGGCTGGGTAGAACGTTTGTTTTCAGACGGCAAGCGTTTAAAGCCGCGCGAAGTGGTGGCCGAATTTGACAAATACCTGCACGATGAATTGGATTTGATGCGCGAAGCCGCCAATGCCAGCCAGCTCGGTCGCAATTTTCAAAACAGCGATATGCTGATTGTGCCGAAGGTGTTTTACGACTACTGCACCAGCGACGTGCTGACCATCGAATGGATGGACGGCACGCCGGTATCCGATATCGCCAAACTCAAAGCCGACGGCATTGATTTGCACAAACTTGCCGATTACGGCGTGGAAATCTTCTTCACGCAAGTTTTCCGCGACGGCTTTTTCCATGCGGATATGCACCCCGGCAACATTTTGGTCGCCGCCGACAACCGCTACATCGCCCTTGACTTCGGCATCGTCGGCACGCTGACCGATTACGACAAGCGCTATCTTGCCATCAACTTCCTCGCCTTCTTCAACCGCGATTACCACCGCGTCGCTACCGCCCACATCGAATCGGGTTGGGTGCCTGCCGACACGCGTGCGGAAGAATTGGAAGCCGCCGTCCGCGCCGTATGCGAGCCTGTGTTCAATAAACCGATTTCGCAGATTTCCTTCGGCTTGGTGCTGATGCGCCTGTTTGAAGTCAGCCGCCGCTTCAATGTCGAAATCCAACCGCAGCTGGTATTGCTGCAAAAAACGCTGCTCAACATCGAAGGCTTGGGCCGCCAACTCGATCCCGATTTGGACTTGTGGAAAACCGCCAAACCGTTTTTGGTGCGCTGGATGAACGAACAGGTCGGCCCCAAAGCCCTCTGGCGCAACCTCAAAAACGAAGCCCCCGACTGGGCGCAAATCATCCCTTCCCTGCCGCGTAAAATCAGTGCGCTGGTTGATGAAAACCGCCAACAGGAAATGCGCGATGCCTATGTGCATCTGGTCAAAGTACAGCAACGCCAAAGCCTGTGGCTGGGTGTGATTGCGGTTGTTTTGCTGCTGATTTTGCTGTTTAAGTAAACCGTAATACAACTTTAAACGACATAATAAAGGCCGTCTGAAATCAATTTTCAGACGGCCTTTTATATGCCGACCTATTCTTTTTTCTCGTGCTGAACATGTCCGCTTTCAGCTTCGATATGCCGTCTGAAGCGCAAACCTGCGGCATGGTAAAACGGATGCGGCGAGAATTGGCGCGAGACTTGCGAAGCGAAGATGCAAGTCAGCAGCATCCAAAACAGTAAATTTTGTCCGCCTGTCATTTCCATTACCACCACAGCGGCGGTCAACGGCGATTGGGTCGCGGCGGCAAGGAATGCGGCCATGCAAAGCAAAACCGCGACATTGGACGCGTCGCCCAGTTGCGCGAAAGAAGCCATGTGTTCGCCTATCATCGCGCCGATGGTTAATGACGGCGTGAAGATACCGCCGGGAATGCCTGCCCAGTAGCTGAACACGGTCGCCGCCCATTTTGCGGCAGCCAAGCCGAACGGCGCTTCATACGCACCTTTAAGTGCGGCTGCGGCTTCGTGATAGCCCGTGCCATAGGTTTTACCTTGATAAAACGTACCGAGCAGCGCCAGCAAGATACCCATCACAAAGGCGACCACCAACAAATGACGGCGGATGAAACTGCGCCAGCGCACCGGTGCGAATGCCGCCGCGCCGCGATACAAAAAGCTGCCGAACAATCCGCCAGCCACGCCACAGATAATGCCCGACACCGCAGCCCACATCAGCATGTTTGGCAGCTCATGCCCTTGAAAACCTGAGAAATACGGGTTATTGCCCTGTATCGCCACTTGAATGAAACCGGCCGCCAACACGCCCATCAGGATTTGGCGCTCCCAACGCAAAATCACGCCGCGCCCCAATTCTTCGATGGCAAACACCACGCCTGCCAAAGGCGCGTTAAACGCCGCCGCCAAACCGCCTGCCGCGCCTGCGGCAATCAAATCGTTTTCCTGCATGCCCCTAAACGCCAGCCCGTGCTTTTTACACCACGCGCCCCAAGCGTTCATCACCGCCGCGCCCACTTGTACAGACGGTCCTTCCCTGCCGATCGACGCCCCCAAAATCATGCCCAAAAACGTCAGCGGAATCTTAAAAAAGGTTTCGCCCAGACGAATCAAACGGGTTTTCTGCGCACCATAAGGCAAAGACAAAGAAGCGATGACCTGCGGAATACCGCTGCCGGAAGTGTACGGCGCAAATTTGCGCGTAAACCACGCCAAAAGCGGCAAACCCAGCGGCAAAGCCACCCATGCGAACCACGGATATTTTCCCACCAACAAAGCGTTCCATTCCAAAGCCAAATCCGCCAAGTACGCAAACATCAAAGCCGTCAGGGCAACCAGTGCCGAGCCTACCAGCAAAAACAGAAAGGCAATGCTCTTTTTCGACAGGCGTTTGGTTTGGCGGATTTTGTGGGCGAGACGCGCTGCCCAAGTTTGGGGAAATTTCATCATAAACACGCAGTCAATGTTTTCAGACGGCCTTGATACTTTTCTCAAAGGCCGTCTGAAAACAAGAATAAAGGTTTTTAAGAACGGTAATCCGCGTTAATCGACACATACTCGTGCGACAAATCGCAGGTATAGACAGCCGCCGTCGTATCGCCGCGTTGCAAATCGATGCGGACGGTGATTTCCGGACGGTTCATCACGGCTTGTCCAGCCTCTTCGGTATAGCTTTCCGCGCGGCCGCCATTTTCAGCCACCAACACATCATCCAGCCACATTTTCAAAGCATCGACGTCCAAGTCTTCAATACCGGCATAGCCGACAGCTGCCAACAGACGGCCCAGGTTCGGGTCGGAGGCAAAGAAAGCGGTTTTCACCAAAGGCGAATGGGCGACGGCATAAGCCACTTTGCGCGCTTCTTCGCGGGTTTTCGCGTTTTGCACTTCAATCGTGATGAACTTGGTCGCACCCTCGCCATCACGGACAATCGCCTGCGCCAGTTCCAAAGCCAGCGAACCAAGCAAGGCTTTGAGCTGCGCATAGCGCGGATCGGCGGTATTGTCGATTTCGCTCTGACCGCAACGGCCTGTCGCCATAATCACGAAGCTGTCGTTGGTGCTGGTATCGCCGTCCACGGTAATCGTATTGAAACTTTCGTCTGCGATTTCTTGCGTCATCAGCTGCAAAATCGGTTGGGACACTTTGGCATCGGTAGCGATAAACGACAACATGGTTGCCATATTCGGATGAATCATGCCCGAGCCTTTGGCGATGCCGGTAGCGCGGACTGTGTGTTTTTCGCCAACCAGGCCTGTGCGTGAAGCAGCTTTCGGTACAGTATCCGTCGTCATGATGGCACGGGCCGCGTCCGACCAAAATGCAGGGCGCACTTGCGGCAAAGCGGCCACGATTTTATCCACAGGCAGCGGCTCTAAAATCACGCCGGTCGAAAACGGCATAATCTGATTGGATTGGCAGCCGACCTGTTCCGCCGCCGCCGCGCACACTTTAATCGCGTCCAGACGGCCTTGTGCGCCGGTACCTGCATTGGCATTGCCCGTATTGACGACTAAGGCACATACGCCGTCTTGGTCAAACAGATGCGACTTGGCAATATGCACCGGCGCGGCGCAGAAACGGTTTTGCGTAAACACCGCGCCCACTGTATGTCCGCCGCCCAACACCATTAGTGTCAAATCGTCGCGGTCTTGTTGCTTGATGCCGGCACGACCTGTAAACAGACGGATGCCGTCGATTTCCAACAATTCGTCTGCACGTTTTTCAGTCAAATTTACAGCCATATCATTTTCTCCTGTTTTACACTATTTTCAGACGGCCTAAACGCTATACGCCCAATAAGGGAATCAAGATAGGCACCAATACCGCCGTCAATACGCCGTTGAGCGTCAAGCCCAAGCCGGCATATGCAGCCATACGGCGGCCGTATTCCAAAGACGCTGCAATACCCATCGCATGCGAGGCCGTACCCAAAGACATTCCCACTGAAGAAGGCATATATAACGTCCCTTTCAACACTTTATATCCGGCCATCTGTCCAAAAAGTCCGGCAATAATCACCGTTGCCGCCGTAATCGCCGGAATACCGCCGATAGACGCCGTGATTTCGATCGCAATCGGGTTGGTCACGGATTTGGAAGCCAGCGACAAAATCACTTCGCGCGAAGCGCCCAGCCATTTGGCAAAATACACGCCCGTAACAATGCCTGTCACGCTGCCTGCCAACTGCGACAACACCACCGGCAACCACTGGCTGCGGATACGGTCCCAATTTCGATAAAGCGGCACGGCCAACAACACGACTGCCGGTTTCAACCAAAAATCAATAAAGTGCGAGGCAGAGTGATACAGCTCGTAATCGATGGCAAATACTTTCAAATACCCCATCAATACCAGCGTACTGATCAATACCGGATTACACAGCACATTCCCCGTGCGCGCCCGAATCTGCACCGCCAAAGCATACACGGCCAAAGTCAGGAACAGCATGACCGAGGGCATGCGCAACAGCCCGTCTATGTTCATCACATCCGCCTCCTGACCCACTCATGCACTTTGCCTGTCACCAACAATACGCAGATCGTACTGCCGATTGTGGCCGTCAAAATCGAAAACCAGTCGTTTGCAATCACATCCAAATAGCTGATGACGGCCACGCAAGGTGGCACCAAAAATAAAGTCAGGTTTGCCATCAAAATATCTGCCAGTTCCCCCACCCAAGACAATTTAACCCAGCCTGCCTGAAGTGCGGCAAATAGCAAACCCATGCCGACAATGCTGCCCGGCAGCTTCAAACCCAAAATCCAAACGGTTGCCTCGCCCAAAGCCAGGCAACCCAATACTACCAATAAGGCACGAATAATATTCATTAAGCCGGTTTCTCCTTATCCTTTTTCAGACGGCCTCAAAAAATTTATTAATCATTGAATCATATCGTGCCACAGGCCGTCTGAAAAGGGAAGAAACGCCTTCCTTCAAGTTTAATGAAAGATAAGTATGATTACTCTAGCGGATTGGCTTAGGCAATATTGAAACCCCACCCTGCTTTTTGTCTTTAACGGCCGCTGCAAACCGGGCATTCGGGATTGTGTCTCACCCCGTATTGCTGCCATTTTCCGCTCAACGCGTTGTAGGTAGAAAGTTTGCCGTGCGACGGCGCACCGATACCAATCAGTACTTTGAGCGCTTCGGCGGCTTGGGTCGTCCCGATAACACCGACCAAGGGCGAAAAAACGCCGAACAATGCACAAGCGCCGTCGCTGGCTTGTTCGCCGTCAAACAGGCAGGCATAGCAGGGCGTATCGGGAAGATCGGGACGGTACACGGCAATTTGTCCATCAAAGCCGACGGCTGCGGCTGAAACCAAAGGCGTGTGCGTGGCAACGGCGGCGCGGTTGACCGCCTGGCGTGTGGGATAATTGTCGGAACAATCGAGGATGATGTCCGCGGCGTTTGCCAATTCGACAAGCTTGGCTTCATCGAGAAATTCGGCAATGGCTGTAATGTGTGTTTGGCTGTTGATCTGTTTCAGACGGCCTTGCATGACCAAAGCCTTGTTTTTGCCGATGTCGGCTTCGGTAAACGTGATTTGGCGTTGAAGGTTGGTCTCGTCGATGGTATCGGCATCGGCAATCGTCAGGTGGCCGATGCCGGCGGCAGCAAGATACGGCAAGGCCGCCGCACCCAGCCCGCCGCAACCGACAACAAGCACATGGGCGGCCAAAAGTTTTTCTTGGCCTTCGATACCGATTTCGTCAAGCAGGATATGGCGGCTGAACCGCAGGAGTTGTTGATCGTTCATCATAATGATAAGGCCGTCTGAAACCCAATGTTCAGACGGCCTGAGTGATTTAGAAATTAATATTTTCGTATGCGTTGTCAAACAGGAAAGGACGGCCTTCGTTGCTGGTTTCGGATTCGAGGCGGATGCCGCTGAGCATCATATTGCGGTCAACGTCTTTCATCATGTCGTAAACGCTCAAGAGCGCCAAATTAAGGCCGGTCAGGGCTTCGGTGGCAATGCTGCCGTTGCTGTTCGCTTGGACGGTCAGCGTGGCCTTCAGGCAGGCCAGCTCAACGTTAATATCGAAATCAACCTGCACGCCGATGATACGGCCGGGCAGGTGCAGCGGAATCAGGTTGGCGGTCTGTTTGATGCTCTGAATGGCGGCAACGCGGGCGATGGTCAGGATACTTGCCTTTTCGGTGGCATTCTCTATCAACACCCGTATCGCCTGCTGGCTCATGTTGACGGTGCCGACAGCGACGGCGGTGTGTTGCTCAGGAAAATCGGGCTGGTTGGGAAATTCAATCATGGGTTTCTCGCCTCTGTTTTGATGGGCAATATTTTACGGCATTTTACAGACAGCGACCACGCGGCGGATACGGACGGCTGTTTTCTGGTTTGAAATGTATCGGACGGCAGCATTGGCAGTTTACAAAAATTTGCTATACAATGGATTCGGGACAAACCCAAATTAACATTTAAATAAGAGAAAAATCATGCAACTGCATATCTTAAATAATCCCAAAGATGCCGCTTTGGCAGCGGATGCGGAATTTTTAAAACAGTCTCTTTTCAATCTGCTGCATGAGGAAGCGTCGCCTTTGGTGGTCGAAACCGTTAAGTTATTATCGACTTCAGACGACAGCGCTGCCTTGATTGAAAAGGTGTTGCCGCAATTGGACGAACAACAAACCCACGATTTAACCTTGGCCTGCGGCCTGTTCGCGCAGATTTTGAACATCGCCGAAGACGTGCACCACGAACGCCGCCGCCAAATCCACGAAGATGCCGGCCACAGCGCAGCAGAAGGCAGCCTGACGGAAACCGTGCGCAAGCTCAAAGCCGGAAAAGTCAACGGCAAAGCGTTGCAACAACAACTGGACAATACAGTCGTTACCGCCGTTTTGACCGCGCACCCGACCGAAGTGCAACGCCAAACCGTCTTAAGCTTCAACCGCCGCATCCGCGCGCTGCTGCCGCAACGCGAACGCTGTACCAACCCCGAAGCACTGGCTCAGTTGCGCCGCGAAATCGACACAGTCCTTTTGGGCTTGTGGCAGACCAGCGAAACGCGCCGCCACAAACTCAGCGTCAACGACGAGATCAACAACGGTGTATCCATCTTCCCAATGAGCTTCTTTGAAGCCCTGCCCAAACTCTACCGCACAATGGAACGTGATTTTCAGACGGCCTATCCCGGCGTCCGCGTTCCGAATATCCTTAAAATCGGCGGCTGGATCGGCGGCGACCGCGACGGCAACCCGTTCGTTTCTGCCGAAACCTTGCGTTTTGCGTTCAGACGGCATGCCGACGCAGTGTTCCGTTTCTATCGTGGCGAACTCGACAAACTCTACCGCGAATTGCCGCTCTCCATCCGCCGCGTCAAAGTCAACGACGATGTGATGGCATTGGCCGCCCTCTCGCCTGACGAAGAAATCGCCCGTACCGAAGAACCCTACCGCCGCGCCATCGCCTACATCATGGCACGCGCCATGGGCAAGGCACGCTCACTCGGTTTGGGCATGGGCTGCAAATTCGGCTTCCTCGAGCCTTATGCCACAGTCGAAGAGTTCCTCAACGACCTGAAAAAACTGCAACGCTCGCTCCACGAAAACGGCAGCCAACTGCTGGCAGAAGGCCGTCTGGCCGACATTATCCGCAGCGTATCCGTGTTTGGCTTCCACATGATGCCGCTCGACCTGCGCCAACACGCAGGCAAACACGCCGATGTGGTTGCCGAGCTTTTCCAACACGCAGGCTTGGAAGACTACAACAGCCTGAACGAAGAGCAAAAACAAGCCGCCCTGTTGCGCGAATTGAGCCATCAACGTCCGCTGTACAGCCCGTTCATCACATACAGCGACCATACCCGCCACGAACTGGCAATTTTCAACGAAGCGCGCAAAATCAAAGACGAATTTGGCGAAGATGCCGTTACACAAAGCATTATTTCCAACTGCGAACAACCCAGCGACCTGCTCGCCTTGGCATTGCTGCTGAAAGAAAGCGGCCTGTTGGTGGTGGAAAACGGCAAACCGCACAGCCGCATCAATATCGTGCCTCTGTTTGAAACCATCGAAGCACTCGAAAACGCCTGTCCTGTCATGGAAACCATGTTCCGCCTCGACTGGTATGATGCCCTACTCGAAAGCCGCGGCAATATCCAAGAAATCATGCTCGGCTACTCCGACTCCAACAAAGACGGCGGCTACGTTACCAGCTCATGGTGTCTGTATCAGGCCGAATTGGGCTTGGTCGAACTCTTCAAAAAATACGATGTCCGCATGCGCCTGTTCCACGGCCGCGGCGGCAGCGTAGGTCGCGGCGGCGGCCCTTCTTACCAAGCCATTTTGGCGCAACCTGCAGGCAGCGTTGCCGGACAAATCCGCATTACCGAGCAAGGCGAAGTCATTACCGCCAAATACGCCGACCCGGGCAATGCCCAACGCAACTTGGAAACCTTGGTTGCCGCGACTTTGGAAGCCAGCATCCTGCCGGATAAAAAAGACCCTGATGCCAAACTGATGCAGGATTTGTCGGACGTATCGTTCAAATACTACCGCGAACTGATTACCCACCCCGACTTCATCGACTACTTCCTGCAAACCAGCCCGATTCAGGAAATCGCCACCCTCAACCTCGGCAGCCGTCCTGCCAGCCGCAAAACCTTGGCACGGATTCAGGACTTGCGCGCGATTCCGTGGGTATTCTCATGGATGCAAAACCGCCTCATGCTGCCGGCTTGGTACGGTTTCGGCAGCGCAGTGGAAACCTTGTGCGAAGGCAAACCCGACACACTGGCCGCCCTGCGCGAACATGCCCAAAGCAACCCGTTCTTCCAAGCCATGCTCTCCAATATGGAGCAAGTGATGGCGAAAACCGACATCACCTTGGCGGAAAACTATGCCGGCTTGAGCGAATCGCCCGATAAAGCAAAAGTCATCTTCGGCATGATCAAAGAAGAATACCAACGCAGCCGCAAAGCACTGCTCGACTTGCTGCAAACCGAAGAGCTCCTGCGCGACAACCGCAGCCTCGCCCGTTCGCTTGCCTTGAGGATTCCATACCTGAACGCTCTCAACGGCCTGCAAGTCGCCATGCTCAAACGCCTGCGCAAAGAGCCCGATAATCCGCACGCACTGCTGATGGTTCACCTGACCATCAACGGCGTGGCGCAAGGTTTGCGTAATACCGGTTAAGTCAGTACGGAAAAAAGGCCGTCTGAAACAGTTTTTCAGACGGCCTTTAAACTAACTGCGAACCGCGGCAAAGTATTTACCCACAAACTCCATACTGTTTCTCAACCTGCTTGCCACTCTGACCCTATTCATTTAACTTACCCTGTATTTCAGACTATTTGGAGAAATAGCAGATAACCCTCTGCTAAATCAATATGTTCACTTAAGTATGGCAACTGCTTCAGCATGGTGGATGGTCGACCTACTGACATACCTTACTGCGGCACCATCGCATATCGCCGCACAATACGCTTTCAGACAACCCTGAGGCCGTCTGAAAAACAAAAACATCTCACACCAAGGCAACTATCATTATGTTTGACATTGTATTTATCTTGTTATTCGGCAGGCTTCAGCCCCACAAAACACCCGATTCATCCGACACGCCCGTCCCTTTTGGGCATTCGGCGGCAGGCTCGGCTTTAATTTATTTATGCATACGCATAGGGATAATCATCCTTCATGATTCGATTTCCGGAGCCATTGACAGCCTCCCCCTCATTCTGTTTCAAACAATCTGCATGTTCGGCTGTCTGGTTTTGTATTTCAAAATGTTACGTACCGCATCCAACCCGAAACACCGGCAGATGATTTATTGGGTACTGGGCATTCTTTTGGGTTTGATCTTAAGCCTCCTGTCTGAAAAATTGTTTTATTTAACGGCTTTATTCATTTACTCATTCTTCGGAAGAACAATAAGCTGAATGCCTACCCCTCTTTTTTCAGACGGCCTTTTATCATAAGAACACACCAGCATTGCGGCTGTTTTGAGTGCCTCCACAATATGCTATAATCTGCCGTTAAACTTTTATCTTTTCAGGAAAAACCATGAGCTTGAAATGCGGCATCGTCGGTTTGCCCAACGTCGGCAAATCCACCCTCTTTAACGCGCTGACCCAATCGGGTATCGAAGCAGCAAACTATCCTTTCTGTACCATCGAACCCAACGTCGGCATCGTTGAAGTCCCTGATCCGCGTATGGCTGAATTGGCAAAAATCGTCAATCCGCAAAAAATGCAGCCTGCCATCGTCGAATTCGTCGATATCGCCGGTTTGGTTGCAGGTGCGAGCAAAGGCGAAGGCCTGGGCAACCAGTTCCTCGCCAACATCCGCGAAACTGACGCGATTGTTAACGTCGTGCGTTGCTTTGACGACGACAACATCGTTCACGTTGCAGGCAAAGTCGATCCGATTGCCGACATCGAAACCATCGGCACCGAATTGGCACTGGCTGACTTGGCCAGCGTCGAAAAAGCCATCGTCCGCGAAGAAAAACGTGCACGCTCAGGCGATAAAGACGCGCAAAAGCTGGTCGATCTGTGCAAAAAACTGCTGCCTCATCTGGACGAAGGTAAGCCTGTACGCTCCTTCGGCTTAGACGCAGAAGAACTTGCCATGCTCAAACCGCTGTTCCTGCTGACCGCCAAACCTGCCATGTACGTCGGCAACGTTTCTGAAGACGGTTTTGAAAACAACCCACACCTCGACCGCCTGAAAGAATTGGCTGCAAAAGAGAACGCGCCGGTTGTGGCCGTTTGCGCCGCAATGGAAAGCGAAATCGCCGAATTGGAAGACGACGAAAAAGCCGAATTCCTCGCCGAAATGGGCTTGGAAGAACCGGGCCTGAACCGCCTGATTCGTGCCGGCTACGACCTCTTGGGCCTGCAAACCTACTTCACCGCCGGTGTCAAAGAAGTCCGCGCTTGGACCATCCACAAAGGCGACACTGCACCACAAGCCGCCGGCGTGATTCATACCGACTTTGAACGCGGCTTCATCCGTGCCCAAGTTATCTCCTACGAAGATTTCATCGCTTTAGGCGGCGAAGCCAAAGCCAAAGAAGCCGGTAAAATGCGTGTGGAAGGCAAAGAATACGTCGTACAAGACGGCGATGTGATGCACTTCCTGTTTAACGTATAAACCCAGCGTCCCGCTTTTTTCAGACGGCCTTTTCTAAGATTAAGGCCGTCTGAATTTATTTTCAGACGGCCTTATGTCTTGAAATATCAACAAAACAAAACATCATCTCCATAATAAATGCGGGCATAGCCCGTAATTTTTCTTTCTTAAAATCTCTCATTTCTTGTCGACGCCTTACCTAAAAATAGCGCAAGATTACATCATCAATAACAATACCACTGATATGACAATAAATAATTAAACAATACCACATCGTATTGATTCATTATAAAAACAACATATTAAACATTATGTTGAAACTATTAACCGTATTCCTACTCTAATCTATTACTATTCAAACGCATATCATCAGCAATCATTCTAAGAAGGCAAACAAACTGCCCAGTACTGACAAACGATGGCCGACCTCCGAAATGCCCCCACTCTCGGCAGGAATCACTTTTCAGACGACGCCATTAAAATAAACTAATTAAAATCAAAATATTATGAGCAAAGTTTTATCTTACCGCCCAGATATTGATACATTGCGTGCCGTTGCTGTTCTATCCGTTGTCGTTTTCCATATTGAAAAAAACTGGCTGCCTGGCGGCTTTCTTGGTGTTGATATCTTTTTTGTCATTTCCGGCTTTCTGATCACGATGATTATTCATCGTGAAATGAGTAGCGGGATTTTCTCGTTCAAAAAATTTTACATCCGCCGTATCAAGCGGATACTGCCCGCATTTTTTACCGTCTTGACGGTAACGTTGATATGCGGCTTTCTTTTATTCACCAAAGATGATTTCTTCCTTTTATGGAGGACAGCTCTGTCCACCTTGGGGTTCATCTCCAATATCTTTTTTGCCAAGGGTCAGGGCTATTTCGATCCCATACAAGAAGAAAAACCTTTGCTTCACATTTGGTCTTTATCGGTCGAAGAACAATATTATTTCGTCTTCCCGATATTGCTGTTACTGGTAGTCCGCAAAAGCTGGCGCACTCAGTTTGCCTTCCTCATCACGCTATGCGTATTCAGCATTTTGGCTTCTTTTATGCCAACTGCACTGGATAAATATTACCTTCCCCATCTGCGCGCCTGCGAAATGCTGATCGGCTCGCTGACGGCAGTATGGATGCAATATCGGCAACAACAAGGGCTGGATACCGGCAAACAATATGCAGCGGCAGGCGCATTACTTTCCGTATGCGTACTGTTTGCCTGCCTGTTTACCTATACGGAAAAAACTGCCTATTTTCCAGGGCCTGCCGCCATCATTCCTTGTTTGGCCGCTGCCGCATTCATTTATTTCAATCAATTTGAACACCGGCTGAAAAAATTTTTCCAATGGAAGATTACTGTCGGTATAGGCTTGATTTCCTATTCACTGTATCTGTGGCATTGGCCTGTATTGGCTTTTATGAGATACATCGGTTCAAACAATCTGCCTTCGTATTCGACTGCAGCCGCGATTGTCTTAATGTTTGCACTCTCCCTGCTTTCTTATTATTTTGTCGAGAAGCCGTTTAAAAACTGGAAAGGCTCTTTTGCACAATCTGTGACATGGGTTTATGCCGTCCCCATGCTTGTTTTGGCCATTACGCCTTTTCTTGCCATGAAGCTCCCGTTTATGCAGCAATACGACCGTATGGGATTGGCACGTTCCTACACTTCTTGTCACAACAATACCGACAAACAGTGTATTTGGGGCGATACAGACAAACAGCCGGAATTACTGATTCTAGGCGATTCGCATGCCGACCAATATAAAACGTTTTTTGATACCGTCGGCAAAAAAGAAAAATGGTCGGCAACGATGGTTTCTGCGGACAGTTGCGCCTATGTAGAAGATTATGCCGCACCCGTATTCAAGAAAAACGCCTCCTGCCGTGCCGTTTATCAGTATGCCAAAGAGCATCTGCCCCAATACTCAAAAGTGCTTTTAGCCATGCGCTGGGGCAGCCAAATGCCTGAAAACAGCCATTCCCTTGCTTACGATGCCGATTTTTTCAAAAAATTCGACCTCATGTTGCAAAAACTTTCTTCGGAAAAACAAGCGGTTTACCTGATGATAGACAACCCTAATTTGTCATACAACGGCTTGCGCGCCTATATTCTGTCTTACCGCATACCGGGATTTAGTCAGAATCTTGCCATTGATGAAACAGTCACTTCAAAAGGAAATGAACGCATCAAAGAATTGGCAGAAAAATATGCCAATGTACACATTATCGATGCCACTACCTATATTCCGGAAAATTTCAAAATCAATGGATTGCCGGTTTATTCCGATAGAGACCACATCAACCCTTACGGCGGCAGAGAACTGGCCAAGCGTTTTTCTGAAAAACACACGCTTCTTCAGTAAGCCATAGCCATTCATCCGATGAAATTTGTTACAATTAGCAGTTTGTAAAACTGCTAATTTTTTTGGAAGATAACAATGAGCGTCATCAAAGACCTACAATCGCGTGGCTTAATCGCGCAAACTACCGACATCGAAGCCTTAGACGCTTTGCTAAACGAACAAAAAATTTCCCTCTATTGCGGTTTTGACCCGACAGCAGACAGCCTGCACATCGGCCACTTGCTGCCCGTGTTGGCATTGCGCCGTTTCCAAAAGGCAGGACATACGCCGATTGCTTTGGTGGGCGGCGCGACCGGCATGATCGGTGACCCCAGCTTCAAAGCGGTAGAACGCAGCTTGAATTCCGCCGAAACCGTTGCCGGCTGGGTAGAAAGTATCCGCAACCAACTGAAACCGTTTTTGAACTTTACAGGCAAAAACGCCGCCATTATGGCGAACAATGCCGACTGGTTCGGCAGCATGAACTGCCTCGACTTCCTGCGCGACATCGGCAAGCATTTCTCCGTCAATGCCATGCTGAACAAAGAGTCCGTAAAACAGCGTATCGAGCGCGACGACGTGGGCATTTCCTTCACCGAGTTCGCCTACTCCCTGCTGCAAGGCTACGACTTTGCCGAATTGAACAAACGTCATGGCGCGGTTTTGGAAATTGGCGGCTCCGACCAATGGGGCAACATCATTGCCGGTATCGACTTAACCCGCCGTCTGCATCAAAAACAAGTATTCGGCCTGACCCTGCCTTTGGTAACCAAATCAGACGGCACCAAATTCGGCAAAACCGAAGGCGGCGCAGTATGGTTAAACGCGAAGAAAACCTCACCGTATCAGTTCTACCAATTCTGGCTGAAAGTCGCCGATGCCGATGTGTATAAATTCCTGAAATACTTCACCTTCCTGTCTATCAAAAAAATCGACGCCATCGAAGCCAAAGACAAAGCCAGCGGTACCAAGCCCGAAGCGCAACGCATCCTTGCCGAAGAAATGACCCGCCTGGTTCACGGCAAAGCCGCCCTGAAAGCCGCGCAGCGCATTTCCGAAAGTCTGTTTGCCGAAGACCAAAGCAGCCTGACCGAAAGCGACTTTGAACAGCTCGCTCTCGACGGCCTGCCGACTTTTGAAGTTTCCGAGAGCCTCAACGTGGTTGAGACTTTGGTGAAAACCGGTTTGGCGTCTTCCAACAAAGAAGCGCGCGGTTTTGTCAACAGCAAAGCGGTTTTGCTCAACGGCAAACCTGCTGAAGCCAACAATCCGAACCATGCCGCTGAAAAACCTGACGATGCCTATATGCTGACCGACGAACACAAACGTTTCGGCAAATACACCATCGTCCGCCGCGGCAAACGCAACCACGCTTTGTTGGTTTGGAAATAATCTTTAAACATTAAACGCATCGTTTAAAATAATCATGCCGTCTGAAATCAGCCCACGCTTTTTTCAGACGGCATTTTCTATTGATGATATTCAGTTTTCCCAAAAAGAAAGGACAGGTATTACACCTGCCCTTCTATTAAGCCAATTTCTTTAAGAAACTTTTATCCCGTGATTACTGCAAACGCTCATTTTCTTGGCGTACGGCATTCACCACATCCGCGCCAAACAAAGCGTTGACATCGGTTTCATCAAACACATACTTGCTATGGCAGAAATCGCAATCGATTTGAATGCTGCCTTGTTCTGCCACCACGCCGCCGACTTCCTGACCGCCAAGCATCAACAGCATATCGCTGACTTTGCCGCGGGAACAGGTGCAGGCAAATTCAATGGCTTCCGGCTCAAAAACGCGGGGCGGGGTTTCATGGTAAAGACGGTAAAGGGCGTGATGCGCGTCCAAACCGGTCAATTCTTGCGGAGTAAGCGTTTGCGCAAGCGTGGTCACATGTTCCCACGCGACATCATCCAATTCTTCTTCCGGCAGACGTTGCAACAATAATGCACCTGCGGCTTGGTCATCGGCAGCAAGCGTAATATAGGTATCGAGCTGCTCGGAACGTTTCATATAGTTAACCAGCATTTGCGCAATGCTGTCGCCTTCTAGAGGGACAACACCTTGCCATGGGTCGGCATCTTTAGGCTGATGGGTCAAAACGAACACGCTGTTTTCGCCCAACAGCGCAGTCAGGCTTTCATCATCACGAATTTCAGCAGTTTCGTCCCAACGCGCGGTAGCACGGACAGTATTTTCAGAAGTCGCTTCCACCACCAACATTTTCAGACGGCCCTGACCTTGAACCTGAACAATCAGCGTGCCTTCATTTTTAAGGTTGGCAGACAATAAAGAACCGGCGGCCAACAATTCGCCCAATGCGCGACGGATAGCGACAGGATAATGTTTTTGGTTGACGATGTGGTGCCAAACTTTTTCGAGGCGGATGTGCATACCGCGGATAGGCATATCGTCAAAGATAAAGCGTGTACGGATATCGCTGTGATTTTGTGTCATGTCAGTCTCTGAAAATAAATCAATGAATGCCACTTATATGGTTGCAGCGGCGGATAAATCAAGCGAAACCGCGTTTAATGTTTTTCTAGTTTGTTTGGAAACAAGGGTTTAACGCAAAATAACAGCAGTTTTTTTGCCAAAAAGACGGTTTTTGAATACAATCAAGCAGATAACAAGAGAATGATACGGGATAACATCTCAGAAACCGGCAATGTGCCTGCAATCGGCAGGGAATGCCTTCTGAAACGGAAGTTTTTATAATGAATTTTTTACTCCGGCTCGCAGCAGTTTGGACTTCGGTCGCCATGCTCGCGAGCGTCAATTTTTCTTACGCCGATGATTTGGAAAACCTGATTACCACCCGTCAGCATGTTTTAAACCAATTCAACGACAACGCCAACGTTTACGGCAATACGCGTCAGGCAACCCCTGTCCACCCCGTCAATACACGTCCAGCCCCAAGCAACAATACGCGCGCACCTTCAGGTAATTCAGACGAATTGATCGGCAGCGCCATGGGCTTGCTCGGCGTGGCCTACCGCTACGGCGGCACATCAGCCTCTACCGGCTTTGACTGCAGCGGCTTCATGCAACACATCTTTAAACGCGCCATGGGTGTAAACCTGCCGCGCACCTCTGCCGAACAGGCACAAATGGGCGTTGCCGTGAACCGTTCCGAGTTGCAGCCGGGCGACATGGTCTTTTTCCGCACCATGGGTCGCGGCCGTATTTCCCACGTCGGCCTTTACATCGGCAACAACAATTTCATTCACGCGCCGAGAACGGGCAAACGTATCGAAATTACCAGCCTCGGCCACAAATATTGGAACGGAAAATACGCCTTTGCCCGCCGCGTGAAGAAAAACGATCCATCCCGTTTCTTGAATTGAGGTGCACGATGGCGATGCCGCAAATGCCCAAATGGTATGACGACGACGGTCAGATTGTTTCCTGCACCGAAAAAGTCAAAGTCATGACCGAAAACTTAAACGAACTGTACCAAATAGCGCAGGACGCATTTGAAGACGCGCTGCTGATGGGTTGCTCCGAAAAACAGTTGCGCGAATACTTCCGCGACTTAATGGCCGGACTGGAAAACCCTTATCAAAAAAACGGTTAGTTATTCGATCCATACAAAAAAGGCCGTCTGAAAGTTTTTCAGACGGCCTTTTTTTATCGTGCCGATCCCTTACCCTATTGCTAACATTCCACAACGCGCACGGATACCGGTATGGCTTTTTTCTGCAAGGTAATTGCTAGACCGGCGAGTGAGGTTTCTTTGTAGGTTGCCTTCATATCGCGGCCGGTTTGCAACATGGTTTGAATCACTTCATCAAGTGAAACTTTTTTGTCTGTACCATCTTCCAAAAGCGCGAGGGTGGCGAGTTTGAGGGCTTTTTCGGCGGCGATGCCGTTGCGCTCGATACAGGGGATTTGCACCAAGCCACCGACAGGGTCGCAGGTCAGGCCCAAATGGTGTTCCATCGCCATTTCGGCGGCGTTTTCCACTTGTTTGGGCGTGCCGCCGATGACTTCGGCGTATGCGCCCGCAGCCATGGAACATGCCACGCCGACTTCGCCTTGGCAACCAACGTCCGCACCAGAAATCGACGCATTGGTTTTATACAAAATACCGATGGCACCGGCAGTCAGCAGGAAATCCTCGACACGCGATTGGTTGGCGTGCGGATTAAATTTGCGGAAATAGTGCAAAACGGCAGGAATGATGCCTGCCGCGCCGTTGGTGGGTGCAGTTACAACACGGCCGCCGGCGGCGTTTTCTTCATTAACCGCCATGGCGTACACCATCGGCCAAAGTTGGGTATTGACGATTTCGCTCTCACGCAGGACTTTGAGTTTGGCCGCCAACTGCGGCGCGCGGCGGCGGACGTTCAAGCCGCCCGGCAGCTGCCCTTCCGCACCCAAGCCGCGCTTGATGCAGTTTTCCATCACATCGGCCACGGCAGCCACACGGCGGCGTACTTCCGCTTCATCGCAACCTGCCAACGCCGCTTCATTGGCCAACACGACTTCGGAAATATTCAACTGGTTCAGACGGCATTGTGCCAGCAGCTCGTCGCAGTTTTTGTAAGGATATGGCACGTCTGAATTTTCCTGCGCTTCTTGTGCAAACCCTTCGTCTGTTACGATAAAACCGCCGCCGACCGAATAATAGATCTGCTCTTTCAGCTTCAGGCCGTCTGAATTATAGGCGATAAAGTTCAGGCCGTTCGGATGTTTAGGCAACACTTTGTCGCCGCGGATATCCAAATCTTTTTCAGGATTGAAGGCCATTTCGCGGCCGTTGAGTTTTAAAACGTGTTGTGTGCGGATGCGTTCCAAGCGTTGAGGGATGTCTGCCAGCGGAATATCGTGCGGCAGGCTGCCTTCCAAACCAAGCAATAATGCATCGAATGTACCGTGTCCGATACCGGTTAAAGCAAGCGAGCCGTACACTTCAATGACAATGCGCGCCACTTGTGTATCCAAGTTTTCGGCATTCAGCAAATCGGCAAAAGCGGCCGCGGCCTTCATCGGGCCAACGGTGTGCGAGCTGGACGGGCCGATGCCGATTTTGAAAATATCAAAGATGCTGATCATAATTTTCCTATTATTGTGTGTGCGGTCTGTGTTTTTCAGACGGCCTTAAGGCCTAAAGAGGAATCTTGTGCGCCGCTTGCCAATGCAAGTACCAGATGTCCGACAGTCATCAAAGGATCACCTGCTTCCGGCGAGGTGTATTTCAGCATCAGCGGTTTTTTACGCAAGGGTTCGTAACGGCTGACTTTACAATGCGGGTCTTCCAAACTTGTAGAGCCGGAGCGGTATCTGTATGCCAACAGCCGTAAATCGTTCAAGTCCATCTTCATGCCGTTATCCAACAATTCGCGCAACTGGTTTTCCCAGGCAATATCGTTGCTTCCGTCTTTAATGGCAATCAAGATGGACTTTTCGAGGATTTTTTTGATGTGCTGGTTCAAGGAGCGGATTGGGAAATGCCCCAGCCACAACAAATCGGTCTCTGCAAATTGTGCGGAAAACTGCTCGATAAACCAGGAATGTAAACCTCGATAATTCGGCGAATGAAACAGGGTTGATTCAACCTTGTTGCCATCTTTATCCAACATGTAATGGCAGCCGATAATCACGCTGCAAGATTCGGCAGCCCATCTGGGAATAATGACTTTAGGGGTAAAGAGCGTTTCGAGGCGTTGCTCGGTAAATTGAGTGGTGAAATCAGGGTTGTATTGCAACGATGTCGGCAAATAGCCGCGCCAAAGATACATGCCGATCTTGTATTCACCGATGACATCCAAGAGTTGTTCCAGCATGGTACGGCTAGGACATGAAATAAATTCGTCCGCATCCAGCGGAAAAACGAAATCTATCGCTTCATCTTTTGCTACAAGCTGCTTCATAAGCAGGTTTACCAATTGGTCTTGATTGAACTTGAGCGCTTGATATTGATAGATAAATACCGGTAAACCTTCTTCTTTCAATTGAATCAGGATTTCCCTTGTGCCATCGCTGCTGCCATGATCGATGATGTGCATTTCATCCATCAGCTCGAGATTATGACGGACAAACGATTCGATAACGTCGTTTTCGTTGCGCACCATACTGATGCTGATTAATTTTTTTCCCATAAATTACGCAATGTATTGAGATATTTTAATATTTTTCAGACGGCCTCTATCCAACCGGCAATCCGTTTTTCAACGGATTCGGCATTCAGCCCCAAATCGGCTAAGAGTTTTTTCGGGTCGCCGTGTTCGGTAACTTTGTCTTCTACACCCAGCAGCAATACCGGTTTGCAGATGCCATGTTTCGCCAACACTTCCAACACCGCGCTGCCTGCGCCACCTTGTTCGGCATTTTCTTCGACAGTAACGATGTAGTCATGGCTTCGGGCGAGACGGACGATCAGTTCTTCGTCTATCGGTTTGACAAAGCGCATATCGGCAACGGTCGCGTTCAGCTTGTCGGCAGCGGCCAATGATGGGGTAACCATGCTGCCAAAGGCGATAACGGCAATTTTCTCGCCTTCGCGACGGATGATGCCTTTGCCGATTTCAACGGTTTCCAGGCCGTCTGAAACGGTTGCACCCATACCTGTACCGCGCGGATAACGGACGGCGGACGGCGAATTTGCCTGATAGCAGGTTGAGAGCAGCAGGCGGCATTCGTTTTCGTCGCTTGGTGCGGCAATAATCATGTTCGGCACGCAACGCAAAAAGCTCAAGTCGTACAAACCGGCATGGGTCGGGCCGTCTGCACCGACAATACCTGCACGGTCGATAGCGAACAAAACAGGCAGGTTTTGCAAGGCAACGTCGTGTACCAACTGGTCGTAAGCGCGTTGCAGGAAAGTGGAGTAAATCGCCACGACGGGCTTGATGCCTTCACATGCCAAACCGCCCGCAAAGGTAACGGCGTGTTGCTCGGCGATTCCGACGTCGAAATAGCGGTCGGGGAATTGCTGTTCAAACTCAACCAAGCCGCTACCCTCGCGCATGGCAGGCGTGATGGCAACCAAACGCTCGTCAGCCGCCGCTTGGTCGCACAGCCATTGGCCGAATACTTGCGTATAAGTCGGTTTGGCCGCGGCAGGTTTCACTTCCGGGGCAGGCACTTCGCTCGGCAGCTTGGCGACAGCGTGGTATTTGACAGGATCGTTTTCGGCGAATTTGTAGCCGTTGCCTTTTTTGGTGATGACGTGCAGCAACTGAGGGCCTTTGCGGCCACGCAAGTCTTTTAATACGTCCACCAGATTTTCAACGTTGTGGCCGTCAACCGGGCCGGTGTAACGGAAACCGAAGTTTTCAAACAAAGACAGCGACTGTTTGGCGTGTTCCGCTTCTCCTGCCAAGGTTTTGATTTTGTTTTCGACTTTTTGGGCAAGCTCCATCGCGCCGGGCAATTTATCCAATACTTTGCTCGATTGGGCTTTGATGGTGCTCAATAGGCCGTGCATATCGCGCACGACGTTGCTGGCAAGATATTTCGGCAGCGCGCCGACATTGGGGGAAATCGACATTTCGTTGTCGTTGAGGATGACCAGCAAATCGACATCCATATCGCCTGCGCAGTTCAGGGCTTCAAACGCCTGACCTGCCGTCATGGCTCCATCGCCGATGATGGCGACGCTGTGGCGGTTGTTGCCCAACTGTTTGTCGGCAACGGCCATACCCAATGCCGCGCCGATGGATGTGGAAGAATGTCCTACGCCGAACGCGTCGTATTCCGACTCGCTGCGTTTCGGAAAACCCGCCAAACCGCCGTATTGGCGCATGGTGTGCATTTGATTTTTGCGGCCGGTTAGGATTTTGTGCGGATAGCTTTGATGGCCGACATCCCAGACCAGATGGTCTTCGGGCGTGTCGTACACATAATGCAGTGCCACCGTCAGCTCGACCGCGCCCAAGTTACTGGCGAAATGGCCGCCCGTCTTACCGACGGAATCCAACAGAAATTCGCGCAATTCGGCGGCGACTTGCGGCAGCTGTTTTTTCTCCAGACGGCGCAAATCCTGAGGCGTATCGATAATATCGAGCAAAGGGCTTGGGTTCATGATTTTTGGCGGTGAATTTTTGTGTAACGGACGATTATATCAAGAGATTGCACAACTTGTTACAAATGCTTTCAGACGGCCCGAACCTTTATCCTTTATAATACTGCCAACTGAAAACACAAGGCCGTCTGAA
Source organism: Neisseria sp. P0001.S007 (assembly GCF_051963655.1). Lineage (NCBI taxonomy): Bacteria > Pseudomonadati > Pseudomonadota > Betaproteobacteria > Neisseriales > Neisseriaceae > Neisseria > Neisseria sp. P0001.S007. Next base: position 56,043 of record NZ_JBQCUB010000003.1, read on the forward strand.
ATGACCCAAAACGCAAACAATCTCTGCTGGATCGATATGGAAATGACCGGCCTCAACCCGGAACACGACCGCATTATCGAAGTCGCCATGATCATTACCGATTCCGATTTGAACGTACTGGCGCAGTCGGACGTTTACGTCATCCATCAAAGCGACGAGTTGCTCGACGGCATGGACGAGTGGAACACCGCCACCCACGGCCGCACCGGCCTGACCCAACGCGTGCGCGAATCCAAACTGACCGAAGCCGAAGTCGAGCAAAACCTGTTGGACTTCATGTCCGCATGGATACCCGAGAAATCCACGCCCATGTGCGGCAACTCCATCCATCAAGACCGCCGCTTCATGGTCAAATACATGCCGCGTTTGGAAACCTATTTCCACTACCGTAACTTAGACGTATCCACGCTGAAAGAATTGGCCAAACGCTGGAATCCGGCCGTTGCCAAAAGCGTGGTCAAACGCGGTTCTCACAAGGCATTGGACGACATTCTCGAAAGCATTGAAGAAATGCGCCATTATCGTGAGCATTTCCTCAAACTCCCTTCCGAACAATAATCTTAAGGCCGTCTGAAACAGGTTTTACACCGTTCAGACGGCCTCATCGGCTTCCTTCATCTCATGAAAATCACCAAAATCTTTACCTTCGATTCCTCGCACATGCTCGACGGGCATGACGGCAAGTGCCAAAACCTTCACGGCCACACCTACAAACTCGAAATCACCGTCTCCGCACCCGTTATCCAAGGCGGCGCAAAAGACGGCATGGTGATGGACTTTACCGACCTGAAAGCCATCGTCAAACAACACATTACCGACCCGTTCGACCATGCCTTCATCTATCACGGCAACAACGAACGCGAAAGCCAAATCGCCGCGCTTTTGGAAGGCTGGAACATGAAAACCCTGCGCCTGCCCTGCCGCACCACCGCCGAAAACATGAGCGTAGAAATGTATGGCCGTCTGAAAAATGCCGGTGTCAAAGTGTGCAGCGTGAAACTATGGGAAACGCCGACGTCGTGTGCGGAATATGAAGGAGACTAAACCGGCATTTTGTATTTTTCAGACGGCCTGTTCCACAAACACACCCATCCGCTAAACATCAAAAGGAATCTTCATGAAAATCATCTCCACCCTCCTCGTTCTCTTCGTCGCTGTCGAACACTTCTACATCGCTTGGCTCGAAATGACGCAAATCCCAAGCGAAAAAACGTCAGAGCTGTTCAACATGCCTTACGAATTTATGGAACAAAAGCGCGTACAAACTCTGTTTTCCAACCAAGGCCTGTACAACGGTTTCCTCGCCATCGGCTTGGTATGGGCGCGCTTTGCCGCACCCGACAACGCGGTTTACGGCGTGACCATCCTGTTCCTCGGCTTTGTCCTCATCGCCGCCGCATGGGGCGCGTTTTCATCCGGCAACAAAGGCATTTTGCTCAAACAAGGCTTGCCGGCATTTTTGGCCGCCGCAGCCGTCATTGCCGCTTAAACACACCAGCCGTTCTTTCCACTCGAACTAACAGAAAGAATGGCTGCCTCACCCGATTTCTCAAAACGCTTCACCACAACAATTAAAACCCGCACACCCGACATTCATGACCATTCAAATCACTCCGAACAATCCCCAATACCGCATTGTCGAAATCTTTGAAAGCCTGCAAGGCGAAGGCTGGAATACAGGCATGCCCGCCATTTTCATCCGCCTGGGCAAATGCAATCTCGCGTGCAGCTGGTGCGACACCGACTACCTCAAATTCGGCATGATGAGCCTGTCCGATATTTTAGGCCGTCTGAAAACCTACACGGCGCGCAACATCATCATTACCGGCGGCGAACCCACCATCCAACCGCATTTGGATACCCTGCTCAATGCACTCAAAGCCGAAGGCTATTTCCTGTGTATCGAAACCAACGGCCTCAACCCCGCGCCGCCGCAAATCGACTACGTTGCTACCAGCCCTAAGGCCTGCTACGCCGCCAAATATCAATCTAGTTGCATCGAGAAAGCTAATGAAGTGCGCATTGTTGCCGACGGCGATGTCATTGCGTTTTGCCAAGAGATGGAACGCAAAATCCTCGCCCAACATTACTACCTCTCGCCTTGCGAGCAAGAAGGTGTGATGAATATCTACGACACCATCCGCCAAATCGGTGTGTTAAACAGCCGACCCGATACACTCGTCCATTGGCAATTGAGCGTACAAACGCATAAATGGGCAGGAATAGAATAATTCGTTTGAAATCAATTAAAAACAAAATCTTTACAAAATATTGAATGTAAATACCATTCGATATTTGACCAAATGCACTACTGGCAATGCTCTCAGGCCGTCTGAAAACCCTATTTCAGACGGCCTTTTTTATTACAAACCTCTTGACCGATTACATAAGATTACGTAAAGTGTGCAACAGTTTTCATAAATTGGTAAAACCAATTTACCTGATAACTGGTTGCATCTAAAAAAATAGCAATCCTTATTCGAAAAACATTAACTACTCAACACATCGCATCAAACCGCCATTGATTGACGGTTATGATGCTTGTTGCCCCGAGGATAATCCCATGGCTCTCTTTCTCAGTATTTTTCCCATCGTGCTGCTGATCTGGCTGATGGTTAAGAAAAACAGTATGCCGTCCTACGTCGCGTTGCCGATTACCGCCGCGCTGATTTATGCCATCAAACTGTTTTATTTCGGCGACGACGCCATGTTGCTCAACGCAACAGCCGCGTCCGGCCTCGTCTCTACCCTGACCCCGATTACCGTAATTTTCGGTGCCATTATGTTTAACCGCATGATGGAAACCACCGGCTGTATCGATGTCATCCGCAAATGGCTGGCCACCATCAGCCCGAATCCGATTGCCCAGTTGATGATCATCGGCTGGTCTTTCGCCTTTATGATTGAAGGCGCATCCGGTTTCGGCACACCTGCCGCCATTGCCGCGCCAATCCTGATGAGCTTGGGCTTCAACCCATTAAAAGTAGCCATCTTCACTTTGGTCATGAACTCCGTACCCGTATCCTTCGGTGCAGTAGGTACCCCGACTTGGTTCGGCTTCGCTCCTTTGGGCTTGGATCAAAAGAGCATTATGGAAATCGGTATGCAAACCGGCGTAATGCACTTCTTTGCTGGTTTCATCATCCCTGTGATCGGCTTGAGCTTCATCGTACCTTGGGCTGAAATCCGCAAAAACTTGGGCTTCATCGGTATTGCCGTATTCTCCTGTACCCTTCCTTACGTTGCATTGGCGATGGTCAATGAAGAATTCCCATCTCTGGTTGCCGGCGCAATCGGCCTGATGGTATCCGTATTCGCCGCAAACCGCGGCTGGGGCTTGAGCAAAGATTACGCCAAAGACCCGAATGCAGAAAAAGTACCTTTCGCACAAGTTGCCAAAGCACTGGCTCCTTTGGGTATGCTGATCGGTATGCTGGTGATAACCCGTATCAAACAGCTGGGCATCAAAGGCCTGCTGACCAGCAAAGAAGAATGGTTCAGCTTCCAACTGCCGTTTGATTTGTCCAAAATCACCGTCAGCGACTCCCTGACCATCACCTTCGGCAACATCTTCGGCCAAGGCGTAAACGCTTCCTACCAAACCCTCTACGTTCCGGCTTGGATTCCGTTTGTCTTCACCGTTTGGATTTGCATCCTGCTGTACAAAACCAAATTCAAAGATGCATGGTCTTTCTACGCTGCAACCTTCAACCAAACCAAAAAACCTCTGCTTGCCCTGATGGGCGCGCTGATTATGGTTCAGCTGATGATGGTTGGCGGCGATGACTCCATGGTGAAAATCATCGGTAAAGAGTTTGCCGCGATGGCAGGCGAACACTGGGTGTACTTCTCCCCATACTTGGGCGCAATCGGTGCATTCTTCTCTGGTTCCAACACTGTATCCAACTTGACCTTTGGTCCGATTCAACAACAAATCGCGCTTGATACCGGCCTGTCCGTTACCCTCATCCTCGCCCTGCAATCTGTCGGCGGCGCAATGGGTAACATGGTCTGCATCAACAACATCATCGCCGTATGCAGCGTGTTAAACGTAAACAACGCCGAAGGCGCGATCATCAAGAAAACTGTCATCCCCATGAGCATCTATGGCGTCATCGCCGTGACTATCGCTTCAATTTTCTTCTTGTAAACCGCTTCATATCAAAGGCCGTCTGAATATTCAGACGGCCTTTTTTGTATTCTTTTGCTATATTTCTTAAAGAATCATTAATGTATATATTCCGCAACAACCCGTATAACCACTTTGCAACACCAAATTACAAACAACTTTCTATTAATAAACAATCGGGTAAGCATAAGTAAACACTGTTTTGCAATTTACCTAATTGTCACTACCGACAAAACGCCTAAAATACGCTTCATCTGCAAACGGAAACCCTTTCTCATTTTGCAAGATAACACACAACCCTCATATGGAGCTTAGATCATGAAATTACTTTCTGTTATCACTGCAGCCGCATTGGCTACTGTTTCCTTCTCTGCTGCCGCTGCACCTGCCGGCTTCGTTTCTTACCATTGTGACGGTGGCAAATCACTGAACGTGATGTACGGCTTTGACCGTAGCGGCCGTGCAGTTACTGCTGACGTAAACGCCGGTGGCAAAAAAGCCTCTTTGGTTGTCAACAAAAAACGTTCTGACAGCACTGGCACTACTTTCACCAACCGTCAAGGTTATGCAATGTCTGCCGGTTTCATCGACAAAAACACCCACACTACTTCTGAAGTAGTTGGCGTGAACGCCCCTAACGGCTCATTCCTGGTGAAAAACTGCGAACCACGTCCACGTTAATCCCAGTTTTCCTATTTAACCGAATCATCCCGGTTTAATCAAAAGGCCGTCTGAAAAACAATTTTCAGACGGCCTTTTGATTCAATCCTATAAAAAAGAGCGTGTACCATACACGCTCTTTTTGTTTGTTCACACACCAATTAAATACGCATCGGCATTACGATGTATTTGAAATTCGGATTGTTCGGCACGGTAAACAGCGTTGAACGGTTGGCATCGCCGAAAGCAAGCTGCATATCGTCGGAGTGGATGTTACGCAACACATCCATCAAGTAGCCAATATTGAAACCGACTTCGAGTTCTCCGCCCTGGTAAGCGATTTCCAGCTCTTCGCGCGCTTCTTCCTGCTCATTGTTGCTACATACGACACTCAGCAAACCAGGCTGCAGGAACAGTCGCGCGCCGCGGAATTTTTCATTGGCAAGAATGGCCGCACGTTCGAGCGCACCCAAAAGCTGGGTACGGGATACAAGGAAAATCTTGTCATTATCCAAAGGAATCACTCGGTTAAAGTCAGGGAACTTGCCGTCGATGACTTTGCTGACAATGGTCGTGCCATTGCATTGGAAGCGTACTTGATTATCCAAAAGCTCAACGGTGATGGACTCGGACGGATTGTTCAACAGCTTGAAGAGTTCCAATACCGTTTTGCGCGGCAGGATTACTTCCGTTTTTGGCAGTTCTGCTTCAATTTGGCTGGCCGCATAAGCAAGGCGGTGACCGTCGGTTGCAACAAGGCGCAGTTGGTTTCCTTCAACCTGCATCAGCAAGCCGTTGAGATAATAGCGGATATCTTGAACCGCCATGCTGTATTGCACTTGCGAAAGCATGGTTTTGAAGGTTTCTTGAGTCAGCGAGAAAGTCGCGCTGACGTCGCTGCCGACGTTCATCAACGGAAAGTCTTCAGCCGGCAGGGTTTGCAGGGCAAAACGGGATTTGCCCGCGCGCAGAGTCAAACGGTTGTCCGCCCAATCCAGTGACACCAGCGCACTGTCAGGCAGGGCGCGCAAAATGTCTTGGAATTTTTTAGCGTTGGTCGTAATACGGAAATCGCCTGCCTGACTTTCAGGGCCGGCGGTATTGATTTGGATTTCCAAGTCGGTTGCCAAAAGTTTGGTTTGTCCGTCTTTGCTTTCCAGCAACACATTGGACAAAATCGGCAGAGTATGGCGACGTTCGACAATACCGGTAACGGCTTGCAACGGCTTGAGCAGACTGTCGCGATCGGCTTGTAAAATCAGCATGTTCCATTCCTTTGAATTTGAAATCGGTTGATTTGGGTATTTTAAAATATTTTTTGTGTTCAGACGGCCTCACATTGACATCAGGCCGTCTGAATATTGCATTGGGTCAGTTCTGAATCAAAATCAGCAGTTTTTCGTAGTCTTGCGCCAATTCGGGATCTTCTTCACGCAGTTTCGCCACCGCTTTAACACCGTGCATCACAGTCGTGTGGTCGCGACCGCCAAAGGCATCGCCAATAGAAGGCAGACTGAGCGTGGTCAGCTCTTTGGTCAGGCTCATGGCAACTTGGCGCGGGCGGGCGATGTTGCGCGTGCGTTTTTTGCCCAATATATCGCTGATTTTAATACGGTAGTATTTGGCTGTCGCATCGATGATGATGTCGGCGGTAATGACTTTGTGTTTTTCGGCAATAATATCCTGCAAAGCCGTACGCGCCAAATCCATGTCGATGACAGGACGGTTCATAAAACGGCTGCTGGCGCTGACACGGTTGAACGCGCCTTCCAGTTCACGCACATTGGAGCGGATCAGATTGGCGATAAACAGAGCGGCTTCGTCTTCGATACTGATACCGGCCGCTTCTGCCTTTTTCTGCAAAATCGCCACGCGCATTTCCAATTCGGGCGGTTCGAGTTCCAAAGTCAAACCCCATGAGAAACGGGACTTGAGACGGTCGTCCATACCTTCGATTTTGGCAGGCAATACGTCGCACGTCAGGATCAGCTGTTTTTTCTCGTTGTGGAAATGGTTGTACAGATAGAAGAACTCTTCCATCGTACGGTCTTTACCTTTGATGAACTGAATATCGTCGATAATCAGCAGGTCATATTGTTTGTATTGTTGCTTGAACACATCGTAAGTGTTGTTGCGCACAGCCTTCATAAAGCTGCGGATATAGTCGTCCGAGTGCATATAACGCACTTTGGCATCAGGACGGTTTTTCAGCAATTCGTTGCCGATGGCTTGCACCAAGTGGGTTTTACCCAAACCGGTACTGCCGTATAAGAAAAACGGGTTGTAGCCCTGCCCCGGATTTTCAGCAATCGCCTGGGCGGCTGCGGCAGCAAGGCGGTTGCCCTTACCTTCCACCAAAGTTTCAAATGTATAGTCGCGCGACAGATTGGTCTGTTCGTAGCGCGCTTCTTCCGCATCGTGTTGCGCGTCAGTTTTGGCTTTGGCAACTGCTTTAGACTCAGCCGGAGCGGCAGTTTGCACTTGAGGCTCATGCGGCAGGTTTTTCATGCGTTGCGCCAAAATCTCGGCAGCCGTCATGGCAGCGGCAGGCTTGGAATCTGTTTTAGACGACCTATCTTCTTCCGCTGCCGCAGCAGTTTGCAAAGACATTTGAACAGGCTCTACAAATTCTTCAACTTCAATGACTTCTTGCACTTGTACCGGCGCAACAGCCTGAGCCGCCATTTCATAATGCGTACCTACGCCCGGCTTAAACGCAAAAGCAGCCTGCTGAGGCACCAATTCGGCACGCACGGCGTCAATTTTGGCGGCAAACTGGCTTTTGAGCATATTGCAGGCAAATTGGTTTTTACCATACACCACCCATACGCCGTTTTCTTCGCCCACGGTCAAAGGCGCAATCCATTGCGCAAACTGCCCGGCAGGCAACATTTCGTGAAGGCGGCAAAGGCACAGCGGCCAAAATTCAGCTAACGTCATGAGATTAAGCTCGGAAAATGGAAGATTTGGGAAATACAAGAAGGCAGAGCAAACAGGAAATTCGATAAAAATCAAATTTTTACGACACTCCCGCTGCTTTCAGACGGCCTTGCGCACAGAGAAAAGCAAGATTGGGCGATTATACCCATTCCGCTCTTTTTTATCCACAACCGCCGCAAAATTTTATCCACAAATTCTATTAATGCATAAAACCCGTTGTCACACTTTGGCCAACGAAAAGTTTTTATATTGATTGACAAAAGCGGCAAATTGGAGTGTAATTCACGGTTTAATTATCTACCAATTTTTAGGAAACATCATGAAACGCACTTATCAACCTTCCGTTACCAAACGCAAACGCACCCACGGCTTCTTGGTTCGCTCCAAAACCCGCGGTGGTCGCGCAGTATTGGCTGCCCGTCGCGCCAAAGGCCGCAAACGCCTGGCTGTATAATTTTGAATTACGGCTTCTCGAAGCAGTATCGCTTATTAAAAACGGATGATTTTTCATCCGTTTTTGCGTTGAAAAACCGACGCAGCCGCGATTTGCTGCAAGTCTCCCAGTCCGCAGACAACACGCTCGGCCATCCGCGCCTTGGTTTGGTCGTCAGCAAAAAGACCGCCAAACGCGCCCATGACCGCAATTACATGAAGCGCGTCATCCGCGACTGGTTCAGGCTGAATCAACACCAACTGCCGCCGCATGATTTTGTTGTGCGCGTGCGTCAGGCGTTTAATCAGGAAACTGCTCCGGAAGCCCGAGACCAACTTGCCCAGCTGATGAAAAAACGCCGATGAACACCCTGCTTTCCAAGCTCCTCCTTGCACTCATCCGCTTTTACCAATACTGCATCAGCCCCATCATTCCGCCGCGCTGCCGCTATACCCCGACCTGTTCACAATACGCAGTCGAAGCCGTCAAAAAATACGGCGCATTCAAAGGCGGATGGCTGGCAATCAAACGCATCGCACGATGCCATCCTTTCGGCGGACACGGACATGACCCTGTTCCATAATGCTGCTGTCAACCATTTAAAGAACACGATTTCCTTTAATTTCCCGTCGGTTTCTATATAATGCCGTCTGAAGCAGTTTTCATCTCGATTACCTATCCGTCAATTCCAGGAATCTCTTATGGATTTTAAAAGACTAATGGCGTTTTTTGCCATTTCAGTGGCAATCTTTGCCGGCTGGGAACATTTCTTCCCCAGCCCCAAACCTAATCCGGCGCAACAAGCCGCGCAACAGCAAACGGCCGCTGCTCCGGCAAAAGCCGCTGCCGAGGCCGCGCTTGCTCCAGCCACCCCCATTACCGTTACCACAGACACGGTCAAAGCCGTCATCGATGAGAAAAGCGGCGACCTGCGCCAGCTGACCCTCTTGCAATACAAAGCAACCGGCGACGAACACAAACCTTTCGTCCTGTTTAACGACGGCAAGGAATACACCTATGTTGCCCAATCCGAGCTTTTGGACGCACAAGGCAACAACATACTAAAAGGCATCAGCTTTACCGCTCCGCAAAAACAATACAGTTTGGAAGGCGACAAAGTTGAAGTCCGCCTGAGCGCACCTGAAACCAACGGCCTGAAAATCGACAAAGTTTATACTTTTACCAAAGGCAGCTACTTGGTTAACGTCCGCTTTGACATTACCAACAGCAACAGCCAACCTGTCAACCTGAGCGCAGACTACCGCATCGTCCGCGACCACAGCGAACCCGAAGGCCAAGGCTACTTTACCCGCTCTTACGTCGGCCCGGTGGTTTACACCCCTGAAGGCGACTTCCAAAAAGTCAGCTTCTCTGATTTGGACGACGATGCCAAATCCGGCAAATCCGAAGCCGAATACATCCGCAAAACCCAGACCGGCTGGCTCGGCATGATTGAACACCACTTCATGTCCACTTGGATTTTGCAGCCTAAAGACGGCCAAAGCGTATGCGCTGCAGGCGACTGCCGTATCGACATCAAACGCCGCAACGACAACCTGTACAGCGCAAGTGTCAGCGTGCCTTTAGCCGCCATACAAGCCGGTGCAAAAGCAGAAACCGCCATCAATCTGTATGCCGGTCCGCAAACCACTTCCGTTATTGCCAATATCGCCGACAAACTGCAACTGGCAAAAGACTACGGCAAAGTACACTGGTTCGCATCGCCGCTCTTCTGGCTTCTGAACCAACTGCACAACATCATCGGCAACTGGGGCTGGGCAATCGTCGTTTTGACCATTATCGTCAAAGCCGTACTGTATCCATTGACCAACGCCTCTTACCGCTCTATGGCAAAAATGCGTGCTGCCGCACCTAAATTGCAAGCCATCAAAGAGAAATACGGCGATGACCGCATGGCGCAACAACAAGCCATGATGCAGCTTTACAAAGACGAGAAAATCAATCCGCTGGGCGGCTGTCTGCCTATGCTGTTGCAAATCCCCGTCTTCATCGGCCTATACTGGGCATTGTTCGCCTCCGTAGAATTGCGCCAAGCGCCTTGGTTGGGTTGGATTACCGACTTGAGCCGTCCGGATCCTTTCTACATCCTGCCTTTTATTATGGCGGCAACCATGTTTGCACAAACTTATCTGAATCCGCCGTCAACCGACCCTATGCAGGCGAAAATGATGAAAATCATGCCTTTGGTTTTCTCCATCATGTTCTTCTTCTTCCCTGCCGGCTTGGTTCTGTACTGGGTAGTCAACAACCTCTTGACCATCGCCCAACAATGGCACATCAACCGCAGCATCGAAAAACAACGCGCCCAAGGCGAAGTCGTTTCTTGATAAAGGTATAGGCAATACAAAGGCCGTCTGTTGTTCAGACGGCCTTTTTTTATTTCCTCAAATACAGTTTGAGATTGAACCCAATCCAGTTTTAAGCGGAATGCAACACAAAAATCGTCGGACGTTTTTTCAAATTCGGCATTTCTTTTCTTTTCCTCCACTGCGCAATCGTCTGGCTAATGATTTCCTGTGTCGGCAAGGTCAAGTCCGTAGCCACACATAAGCGCGTTTCAGGATGCAGGTTTTCCACCGCATCAGCCAACAACGCATCGTTGCGATACGGCGTTTCGATAAACAGCTGCGTTTCATTCTGCTGGCGCGAACGTTGCTCCAAAGCCTTCAAACGCTGAATGCGCTCATTTTTTTCAGACGGCAGATACCCCTTAAACGCAAAGTTTTGCCCATTCGCACCCGAAGCCATCAGCGCCAGCAACAAGCTGGACGGGCCGACCAAAGGCCGTACTTCAAAACCGTGTTTATGCGCCAACGCCACCAAATTCGCGCCTGGATCGGCAACAGCCGGGCAACCCGCCTCGCTGACAATGCCCATACTGCGCCCTTCTTGCAAAGGTTTCAGCAATTCCGGCAAAGTCTTCAAATCCGTGTGTTCATTCAGCGTTTGCAGATTCAGCTCGCGGATAGGCGTAGTCACGCCCAAATGTTTCAAATGCGCGCGCGCTGTTTTTTCCGCTTCCACGACAAAATCCGTCAGCCCGACAATCGCCTGTTGTTCATGCGGCAACAGGCATGGCGTATCAGGCGCACCCAAAGGGGTAGGAATCAAATACAAAATCGGTTTCATTCTTGCAACTCCAAAAAATCTCAGGCCGTCTGAACACATTCAGACGGCCTCAAACTATAAAACTTCCACACCTTCGTTTTTCAAAAAATCAATCAGACGGAAAATCGGAAGGCCGATTAAAGCATTCGGATCCGTACTTTCAATCCGCTCCAACAAAGCGGCGCCCAAACCCTCGCTCTTCGCCGCACCGGCACAATAAACCGCATCCGGCTCACGTTCCAAATATCGGCTGATTTGTTCCTGCGTCAACTGGCGCATGGCAACCACCGTATGATCGACATGATGCTGAACCTTGCCCGTAGCAGTATTCAAAAGCACAATTGCGCTGTAAAATTCAATCCGTTTTCCGCTTAAGTCCGCCAGCATCTGTTGTGCATTTGCGACGTTCATCGGCTTGCCCAACTGCCGTCCTTCGCACCATGCGACTTGGTCTGCGCCGATAATCAGCGCGGCAGGAAAAGTTGCCGCCAATGAACGGGCTTTGCCTTCCGCCAAACGCAGCGCCGTCTCGCCTGCATGCTCGCCCTCAATAGGCGTTTCATCAAAATCAGGCGATGCCGTCTGAAAATCGATACCTAAACGGCGAAGCTGTCCGCAGCGGAAAACCGAACTCGACCCTAAAACCAAAGGCAGTTTTACTTCCATATTTTTACTTAAAAACATTGACGTTAGACTGCCGAAATTATATCATACTCCGTTTATGTCATACCCTAATTTGATTGACCCAGAAGTTTTCGCCGCCGAAGGGCAGAATCTGCAAGGCAGCTTCCTGCTCGAAGAATTGGATGAACGAGTCAGTTCGCACGATTATCCGGCCGACAAACAGACACGCGTGTCGTTTACGCTGCAAGGCGGTCGCGACCGGCTGCAACGTCTGTTTCTCGATTTAAACGTCAAAGCCGACATGCCCCTGATTTGCCAGCGTTGCATTACGCCCATGCCGTTTCTACTCGATGAAACCAGCCGTATCGTCCTGTTTGCCGATGAAGAGAGTTTGGACGAAGCCATGCTTGCCGATGAAGAATTGGAAGGCATGCTGCTCGAAAAAGAGCTTGACGTGCGGACTCTGGTTGAAGACCAAATCCTGATGTCGCTCCCTTTCTCCCCTCGACACGAAGACTGCGGCAACAATGGAATACTGGACGAAGTCAATCGGGACAAACCAAACCCCTTCGCTGTTTTAGCAGGTTTGAAAAGCAGTTAATTAGGACACAGTTTATTTATCTAGGAGCTTGAAATGGCCGTTCAACAAAACAAAAAATCCCCTTCTAAACGCGGTATGCACCGTTCACACGACGCTCTGACTGCGCCTTCTCTGTCTGTTGACAGCGCAACCGGCGAAGTACATCGTCCACACCACATCTCTCCAAACGGTATGTACCGTGGCCGTAAAGTGGTAAAAGCTAAAGGCGAATAATCTGTTCGTCTGACTGAAAAAGCCAGAATATTGCCATGCAATGACTGGCTTTTTTGCATTGCACCCTGTATTTTCCTCCTCGGAAGCACACCATGAAACGTAAAATCTGGTACACCTACGACGACATCCACCGCGTAATCAAAGGATTAGCGGAAAAAATCCAAAACTCCGGCACAAAATACGATGCCATGATTGCCATTGGCGGCGGCGGTTTTATCCCTGCCCGCATGTTGCGCTGCTTCTTGGAAATCCCGATTTACGCCGTTACCACAGCCTACTACGACAACGATCACGAAGGTCAAGTGACCGAGGAAGTGAAAAAAGTCCAATGGCTTGATCCCGTTCCCGATGTACTGAAAGGCAAAAACGTACTGGTCGTTGACGAAGTGGACGACAGCCGCGTTACCATGGAATTCTGCCTGAACGAATTGCTGAAAGAAGATTTCGGCACTGTCGGCGTGGCAGTATTGCATGAAAAAATCAAAGCCAAAGTCGGTAAAATTCCTGAAGGCGTCCCTTATTTCAGCGGCATCACCGTTGAAGACTGGTGGATCAACTATCCTTGGGACGCGCTAGACATTGACGAACACAACAAATTGGCCGCGCAAAACCAATAAATCTGGTACGACCGTCGCAACAAGCCTTTTCATCTGATTTTCAATTCAATCTCCTGAAAATCAGATGAGTGTGCTTGTCCGATTGTTTGAGACCGTCTGAAACACACAAACCGGAGAACAACATGATTACACTGGCCGTAGATGCCATGGGCGGAGATGCAGGCCTTGCGGTTACCGTCCCCGGTGCAGTGGATTTCCTGAAACAGCAATCCGACGTACATCTGATTATGGTCGGAGGTGAAGCAGCAGTCCGCCAAGCATTAAGCTCGGCAGGCGCGCCTATGGACCGTATTACCGTCTGCCATGCAGCGCAAGTCGTCGAAATGGATGAAGCGCCGCAATCTGCGCTGAAAAATAAAAAAGAATCATCCATGCGCATCGCCATCAACCAAGTCAAAGAAGGCAATGCGCAAGCCGCCGTATCGGCAGGCAATACCGGCGCACTGATGGCGACCGCCCGATTCGTCCTCAAGACCATTCCCGGTATTGAGCGCCCTGCCATCGCCAAATTCCTGCCTTCCGACAGCGAACACGTTACCCTGGCTTTGGATTTGGGCGCCAACGTTGACTGTACGCCCGAACAACTGGTTCAATTTGCCATCATCGGCAGCGAGCTGGTACATGCGCTGCACCCTGAAAAAGGCAGCCCGCGCGTCGCCCTTTTGAACGTCGGCACAGAAGACATCAAGGGTACGGATGCCGTCAAACAAACCTTTAAACTGTTGAGCAGCAGCAAACTCAACTTCATCGGTAATATCGAAAGCAACAGCGTTTTGTATGGCGAAGCCGATGTTGTTGTTGCAGACGGATTTGTTGGCAACGTTATGCTCAAAACCATCGAAGGCGCGGTTAAATTCATGAGCGGCGCCATCCGCCGTGAATTCCAAAGCACCCTGCTCAACAAACTTGCCGCTATTGCCGCCCTGCCCGCACTCAAAGGTCTGAAAGGCAAATTGGATCCGCGCAAATTTAACGGCGCTATTCTGCTTGGTTTACGCGGTATTGTGATTAAGAGCCACGGCGGAACCGACGAAGTCGGCTTCCGTTATGCTTTGGAAGAAGCCTACCACGAAGCCAAATCCGCCGGACTTGCACAAATCGAACAAGGCGTAGCCACCCAGTTGGCTGCTTTGGAAGCCGCCAAAGCAGCAGCCGAACTGGAAGAAACCGCTGCTCTAACAACGGAAGCTTAAGGCTGATATATACAGGCCGTCTGAAACTTCACAATGTTCAGACGGCCTGTTTTTATCTTTAATCACTGACTTCATTCTTAATATTGGGAATTTTCCCATTTTCGCTTACAATACCCGACTATCTGAATCAACTCTCTAAAAAGGCCGTTCTCATGCAATATGCCAAAATTTCCGGTACAGGCAGCTACCTTCCTGCCAACCGCGTCAGCAATGACGACCTTGCCAAAAAAGTGGACACTTCCGACGAGTGGATTACCACGCGTACAGGTATCAAATTTCGCCATATTGCAGACGACAGCGAAAAAACCAGCGACTTGGCCGCCGAGTCAGCGCGCCGCGCCTTGGCAGATGCCGATTTGCAGGCTAACGATATCGATCTGATTATCGTCGCCACAGCCACTCCCGATATGCAATTCCCTTCTACGGCAACCATCGTGCAGCAAAAATTGGGTATTGCCAACGGCTGCCCTGCCTTTGACGTACAAGCCGTGTGTGCCGGTTTTATGTATGCCCTGACCACTGCCAATGCCTACATCAAAAGCGGCATGGCAAAAAACGCTTTGGTCATCGGCGCGGAAACCTTCAGCCGCATCGTCGATTGGAACGACCGCACCACCTGCGTCCTCTTTGGTGACGGCGCAGGCGCGGTTGTCTTAAGCGCATCTGACGAACCGGGCATCATCCACGGCAAACTCAAAGCCGACGGCAACTACCTCAACCTTTTGAACGTCCCCGGGCAAATCGCCAACGGCCAGGTTTGCGGTTCGCCCTACATCAGCATGGACGGCCCCGGCGTATTCAAGTTTGCCGTCAAAATGCTGTCCAAAATCGCCGATGACGTTATCGAAGAAGCCGGATACACCGCCGATCAAATCGATTGGATTGTGCCGCACCAAGCCAACAAGCGCATTATCGACTCTACCGCCAAACACTTGGGCTTGAGCATGGACAAAGTGATCTTAACCGTCCAAGACCACGGCAACACTTCCGCAGCCTCCATTCCGTTGGCACTGGATGTCGGCATTAAAAACGGCCAAATCAAACGCGGACAAAACCTCTTGCTCGAAGGCATCGGTGGTGGTTTTGCCTGGGGTGCGGTTTTAGTGAAATACTAACGATTGGGCCGTCTGAACACCTCTTTCAGACGGCCTATTCTGCTCAAACCCATGAAATCCCTAACGTTTGCACTCTGCATCAGCAGCCTGTTTTTAAGCATAACGGCTGTAATATTGCCCAAACTGGCAATTGCCTATCTCACGCTAAGTGCATACGTTTTCCTGCTTTACTACCAAGACAAACAGCGCGCACGCAAGCACGGCAGGCGCATACCCGAAGCAAAATTGCACCTGCTCAACCTGCTTGGCGGCTGGCCGGGCGGTTATTGCGGCAGCCTCATATTCCGGCATAAAACCAGCAAACCCGGATTTGTCCGCACCTTCCGGCTGAGTGCCGCAACCAATACTGTCGCCACCCTCCTTCTGCTGGCAGACACCCTCAAACATTCAAACCAATAAGGAATTACCATGTCTTTCGCATTCTTCTTCCCCGGACAAGGCTCACAAAGCCTAGGCATGATGAACGGCTTTGCCGAGCAAGCCATCGTTAAAGCCACATTTGACGAAGCTTCCGCCGTATTGGGTCAAGACCTGTGGGCAATGATTAACGGCGAAGATGCCGAATTAATCGGACAAACCGTCAACACCCAGCCCATCATGCTGGCTGCCGGCATTGCCACCTACCGCGCCTATTTGGAAGCCGGCGGTAAAATCCCTTCAGTCGTTGCAGGCCACAGTCTCGGCGAATACACCGCCCTCGTCGCTGCCGGCGCATTGGATTTTGCAGACGCGGTCAAACTGGTTCGTCTGCGCGCCGAACTCATGCAATCTGCCGTACCGCAAGGCGTAGGCGCAATGGCCGCTATTTTGGGTTTGGAAGACGAACAAGTCAAAGCCATTTGTACCGAAGCCGCACAAGGCGAAGTCGTTGAAGCCGTCAACTTCAACTCACCGGGCCAAGTCGTGATCGCCGGCAACACCGCCGCAGTCGAACGCGCCATGGCCACTGCCAAAGAAGCCGGAGCCAAACGCGCCCTGCCGCTGCCCGTTTCCGTTCCCTCACATTGCAGCCTCATGAAGCCCGCAGCGGAAAAACTTGCCGAAGCACTGAAAGACATCACCATCAAACAACCGCAAATCCGTGTCATCCATAACGCCGATGTCGCTTCTTACGATGATGCCGACAAAATCAAAGATGCCTTGGTACGCCAACTGTACAGCCCAGTACGCTGGACAGAAACCGTCAACGCACTTGTCTCCGAAGGCATCACTGAATCCGCCGAATGCGGCCCCGGCAAAGTCCTCGCAGGCCTCGCCAAACGCATCAATAAAGAAGCCGCGTGCAGCGCATTGACCAATGCCGATCAAGTGACTGCATTTATCGAAGCCCACTAAAAATGTTTTCAGACGGCCTTATCCTGTCAGGCAAGGCCGTCTGAAAAATCAGCCCACTCCAATCCGAATACATTATGAAAAAAACCATTATTCTTGCCGTTCCCTACATGTACGGACTGGATCAATGTATCGAAAAAAATCTGCGTTTTCTTGGTTTTGATGTCATTAATCTGTGCTATGACGACCGAGATTCCTATTACCCGAACTTGGGCAGCAGACTTAAAAACCTCTACCACAAACACATCACCAAAGACGGCAACTATAAAAAATACCTCAAATACAGCCGCCACCTCGACGACATTCAACAAAAATTGGCCTTGCTAAACGGTAAAAAAGCCGATTATGCGCTCTGTATCCGTGCCAATATTTACCCCAAAGAAATCATCGCCACCATCCGCGAACACAGCAATGTTTGCGTGAATTATCAATGGGATGGCGTAGGACGCTTCCCAGATATTATTGAATATTTGGATTATTTTGACCAATGCTGGGTTTTCGATCCCGACGATATTCAAAAATATCCACAATGCCGTTTCAAAGCCACCACTAATTTTTACTTTGACTTTCCCGTGGCGGAATATACCCCCACCAACAAACTCTACTTTTTAGGCGGCTACGAACTCAGACGCGAAGAACAAACCAAACGCTTTATCCAAGAAACCGAACGCCTCAGCCTACCCTTGGATTTTCATATCTACTGCAAAGACGACAGGGCTGAAAAAGCCTTCGGACACAACGGCATCCGCTATCTCGACCGCAGCAGCATCCTCAGCTTTGAAGAAAACCTCAGCCAAGTGCAAAGTTGCGGTGCAGTCGTCGATTTTGCACAATTCGAACATTACGGCTTATCATTCCGTATCTTTGATGCGTTGCGTTTCGATAAAAAACTGATTACCACCAACAAACATATCTTGGAAACCGACCTATACCACCCGGACCGCGTGTTCGTATGGGACGGCGGTAATTTAGACGCATTGCCTGAATTTTTGGCACGTCCGTATCAGCAACCTGCCCCTGAAATCAAAGCCTATTATTCGTTTACACAATGGCTAAACCGCCTGATCGGCATTGATTAACCTTATTGCCCACGGCAGATACCCCTGCCTGACAAAATATTACATTAAATACATTATGAGTAAGAAAAAAGTCATTCTCGCCATGCCGGAACTCTTCAAAATCCACGAACTCATTATTGAGAACTTGGAGAAATGCGGATTTGAAGTGCTGTCCCTGACCTATGAAGAAAAAGAGTTCAAATACAAAAATGTATTTCAACGGCTGAAAAAAATTTGGTATCGAAATATTCTTGGGCAAAAAGACTTCAAAAAACGGACCATGTTCCGCGCCGTAGAAGAACGCCTCAATACCCTGTTAAGCGAACATCCCGAACAAGCGGATTATTGCTTCATGATTTGGCTGGGCGCCTATCCGAAAGACTTCATCGCCAAGCTCAGAGCGCATTCAAAATTAATGGTGTATTACAACTGGGAAGCCCTGACCTTCTTAAAAGAAGACTTCGACAACATCGAATTTTTCGACAAGTTTTACTTTTTCGATCCGTTTGACCAAGGCAAACACCCTGAATACACCGAAAAACTCTTTCCAACCACCAGCTTCTACTTTGACAGCTTCAGGCCGTCTGAAAACCCGCAAAACAAAATCTTGTTTATCGGCTCGTACGCCGCCGACCGTAACAACGACATCCGCGCATTTTGCGAAGCTGCACGTTCAATCGGTTTAGAAATAGATTTCCGCTTGGCCAGCAAGAAAATCGAAGAAGAAAAAGCAGCTTTGGGCATTCCCGAAGTCGAGTTCTTCTCCTTTGAAAACGCCCTCTCCTATCGTCAAAACTTAGAAGAAGCGGCCAAATCCTCCGTATTGGTGGATTTCCTCAACCGCAAGCACTACGGTCTCTCTTTGCGGATTTTCGAAGCGATTGGATTGGACAAAAAACTGATTACGACCAATCCGACCATCGCACATTACGATTTTTATCACCCGAACAATATGTTCTACTGGGACGGAAGCAACCTTGAAGAACTCAAAGCCTTCCTGACCTTGCCGTATGTACCGCTTGCCCCAGGCTTGAAGCACAAATACAGCTTCAGCAACTGGATCAGCTGCGCATTTGATATTGAACCGAATATCCCTATCGGATTACCTGAAATCAATAGAGAAGTTGTGGGGAATTTAAATGTTTGAAAGAGAAAAATTAGTATTAGAAACTGTTCATATCCGCAAACGAGAATTCATTGAACAGCCGAAACATATTGTTTATGCAGCCGATCAAAACTATATCAAACACATCGGCACTGCGTTACTTTCTGTACTGCAAAACAATACCAGTCGAATACATTTTCATTTGTTAGTTAGTGGTTCAGAAGGTTATGATTTTAATATTTTCGATCAAATTGAAACATCAAATCAAAACTACGCAATAAGCGTTTACCATTTAAATACAGAATACTTTTCTACCCTGCAGACTACCCATTATTTTACTATCGCTATGTATTACCGTATGAGTATCCCTTGCTTATTAAAAGGTATTGCTCATACTGCGCTTTATTTAGATACTGATGTACTGTGCTTGGGCAACATTGATGATTTATTTGAAATCGACATTTCAAATTCTTTGATTGCCGCCGTACCTGATGCAATCTTATACAGAGCATATATAAAACAACTCAATCAATTTGGTTTTACAGATACTGAGCCTTATTTCAACTCTGGGGTCATTCTATTCAATATTGACAAATGGAATGATATGGCAATAGATAAAATTTTGTCTGAAAAAATGCAAGCCGTAGAAAAACAGAATTTTAAACTCTCCTGTCCAGACCAAGATATTTTGAATTTAGCCTGTATAGGTCATGTACACTGGCTTTCAGAAAACTTTAACTGGATACATTGGCATCAAAAATACAGTGAATTAATCGACAATCCCAACAATATCCGCTTAGTCCATTTTGTTGGTCATATCAAACCGTGGCATCAATTAGGCTTCCACCCCGCATATGATCAATATTTTAAGAATTCCCCATGGAATAACGGATATCTAGAACAACCTCTATCAACTTGGTTGCCCTTTCCAAATCCTAAAAGGAAATTTAGACAAGCAGCCAAACGGCTTTGGAAACAAGGACAAAAAAAGCAAGCATGGGCATACTACAAAGAATATTTATTACGCAGAATCAACAAACGACGGTATCAAGCACCCTCCCTAGGTAAATAAGGCCGTCTGAAACCATTTTTCCAATCGCAATTAAGGAATAAAACATGAGTACACAAGATTTAAGCGGCAAAATCGCTTTGGTAACCGGCGCATCGCGCGGTATTGGTGCGGCGATTGCCGATACTTTGGCTGCGGCCGGTGCAAAAGTTATCGGTACAGCCACCAGTGAGAGCGGTGCGGCTGCAATCAGCGAACGCTTGGCACAATGGGGTGGCGAAGGCCGTGCATTGAATTCTGCCGAACCTGAAACCATCGAAAACTTGATTGCCAACATCGAAAAAGAATTCGGCAAACTGGATATTCTGGTCAATAACGCCGGCATTACCCGCGACAACCTCCTGATGCGCATGAAAGAGGAAGAATGGGACGACATCATGCAGGTTAACCTCAAATCTGTGTTCCGCGCCTCCAAAGCGGTATTGCGCGGCATGATGAAACAGCGTACCGGCCGCATCATCAACATCACATCCGTTGTCGGCGTGATGGGCAATGCCGGCCAAACCAACTATGCGGCCGCAAAAGCAGGCTTAATCGGCTTCTCCAAATCTATGGCGCGTGAAGTCGGCAGCCGCGGCATTACCGTCAACTGCGTTGCCCCCGGCTTTATCGACACCGATATGACCCGCGCCCTGCCGGAAGAAACCCGCAAAACCTTTGAAGCGCAAACTTCTTTGGGCAAATTCGGTGAAGCGCAAGATATTGCCGATGCAGTTTTGTTCTTGGCTTCTGATCAGGCAAAATACATTACCGGTCAGACACTTCATGTCAACGGCGGCATGTTGATGCCGTAAACCGTTTGTTTATTTAAAGGCCGTCTGAATATTTCAGACGGCCCTTTTTGTCAATCAAAACACTACTTTACATTCTATCTTGATATAATCTTAACAATCCGTTAGATAACGCTCGAAACAGTAAGTCCAAATAAGCATGATACGGGAAATCAAATCGCAGAAATGAAGTTCATTCTGTGCGTTTTTATTTGGGTTTGCTGTCGGTTTTCGACGTGTTTCAGACGGCCTATATAACAATAGCTACTTTTAACGAAAGGCCGCCCACTCTATGCACGAATTCTCCCTCGGTCCCATTGTCATTGTCCTGTTGGTTTCCGTCATTACGGTTATCTGCTGTCGCAAGTTCAACATTCCTTCCATGCTCGGTTATCTTTTGGTCGGTTTTATTGCCGGTCCGGGTATGTTCAAACTGATTCCGCAAAGCCACGCCACCGACTATTTGGGCGAAATCGGCATTGTGTTCTTGATGTTCAGCATCGGTCTCGAATTCTCCCTGCCCAAGCTCAAAGCCATGCGCCGCCTCGTATTCGGTTTGGGCGGTTTGCAAGTCATCATTACCATGCTCTCAATTATGGGCATTTTGATGGCAATGGGCACGCCGTTTAACTGGGCGTTTGCTACTGCAGGCGCACTGACCATGTCGTCCACCGCCATCGTCAGTCGCATTCTGTCGGAGAAAACCGAGCTGGGTCAGCCGCATGGTCAAATGGCCATGGGCGTTTTGCTGATGCAAGATATTGCCGTGGTACCGCTGATGATTCTGATTCCGGCGCTTGCCGGCGGCAGCGAAGGCAACTTGTGGGTAGAGCTGGGCTTGGCCGGCTTGAAAATGTTGCTGACCTTGGGCATTTTGTTCGTTATCGGCAGCCGTGTGATGTCACGCTGGTTCAGACTGGTTGCCAAACGCAAATCGTCCGAACTCTTTATGATCAACGTTTTGCTGGTTACTTTAGGCGTGGCCTATCTGACAGAGCTTGAAGGCCTGTCTATGGCATTGGGCGCATTCGTTGCCGGTATGCTGCTTTCCGAAACCGAATACCGTATTCAGGTGGAAGACGACATCCGTCCATTCCGCGACATCCTGCTGGGCTTCTTCTTCATTACCGTCGGTATGAAGCTCGATATTCAGGCGCTGATCGGCAACTGGCAGCAAATCCTGATTTTGTTGGCAATCCTGTTGGTCTTGAAAGCACTGGTCGTCTTCATCATCGCTTTGCGCATGAAAAACCCTGTGGGAGACAGCCTCAAGAGTGCGCTTTATTTGGCG
The DNA here is from genome assembly GCF_051963655.1 of Neisseria sp. P0001.S007. Classification (NCBI taxonomy): domain Bacteria; kingdom Pseudomonadati; phylum Pseudomonadota; class Betaproteobacteria; order Neisseriales; family Neisseriaceae; genus Neisseria; species Neisseria sp. P0001.S007. Next base: position 78,322 of record NZ_JBQCUB010000003.1, read on the forward strand.
CAAGGCGGCGAGTTCGGCTTCGTGATGCTGGCTATTTCCAGCAAAATCAATATGGTTTCGCCCGAATTGGAACAAGCAGCCACTGCAGCCGTCTTGCTCTCCATGATTGCCGCACCATTCATTTTGGGCAGCAGCGATGCCATCGTCAGCCGCTTCGTCAAATCCGACTGGGACATGAAAGCCTTGGACTTACACTCCATGTTGGTGGAAACCATGAGCAAATCCGAACACGTCCTGATTATCGGTTTCGGACGCGGCGGTCAATCAGTTGCCCGTGTATTGGCGCAAGAAGGCATCCCCTACTTTGCCCTTGACTTGGACATTGCCCGCGTACAAGTGGCACGCAACGCAGGCGAGCCGGTTTCCTTTGGCGATGCCAAACGCCGCGAAGTCTTGGAAGCCGCCGGCTTGGGACGCGCCAAAATGGTGGTCATCACGCTGAACAATATGCATGAGACCCAACATGTTCTTGGCAACATCATGTCCATGCATCCGAGCATGCCGGTTTATGTTCGCGCCACGAATGACGATTACGTCAAAACCTTTACCGAAATGGGTGCAGAAGAAACCGTTTCCGATACCAAAGAAACCAGCCTGGTGCTGGCAAGCTATGCCATGTTGGGTCACGGTCTCTCCTACAACCACGTTTATCAAACCATAACCCATATCCGTCACAGCCGCTATGCATCTTTGCAAGACTTGTTTGTCGGCAGTGATGATGACAGTTTCTCCGACGAAGACAGCAAGGCCGTCTGCCGCCATGCCTTCCCCTTGCAAGGCGAGGCACACGCCATCGGCAAAACCATCCGTGAATTGCCATTGGCAGCGCATTATCTGAAACTATTGTTTATCCGCCGCAATACCGGAAAAATCCAAGACCTTGACCCTGATTTTGTTCTGGAAAACGGCGACATTTTGGTTGTCGCAGGCAAGCAGGAAGAAATTATTTCCTTTGAAAACTGGTGCTTGCAGGGAGATATCTAATTATCGACAAATAAATCTTGCGCGCATCAGGATTTTTTGGTTTAATAGCGTCTTCGCAATTTTGCGCATGGGTGATTAGCTCAGTTGGTAGAGCGTCTGCCTTACAAGCAGAATGTCGGCGGTTCGACTCCGTCATCACCCACCAAGTTTCTTTTTCATTGTCTATGACAGTGGATGCGCGGTGGTAGCTCAGTTGGTTAGAGTACCGGCCTGTCACGCCGGGGGTCGCGGGTTCGAGCCCCGTCCGCCGCGCCATTATTTAGAAATACTGATTCCTCAGTATCTCCCTTTTTCGGGTGATTAGCTCAGTTGGTAGAGCGTCTGCCTTACAAGCAGAATGTCGGCGGTTCGACTCCGTCATCACCCACCACTTTCCTTTTCATTGTCCCTGACAATGGATGCGCGGTGGTAGCTCAGTTGGTTAGAGTACCGGCCTGTCACGCCGGGGGTCGCGGGTTCGAGCCCCGTCCGCCGCGCCATCAAGTTAAAAATAAGAAATACCGGTTTTTACCGGTATTTTTTCGTCTGTATCCTATGTCTTTTTATAAAAAATCCAGCTATTTAAATAGTATAAACAGGACAACACAATAAAGCAGACATATGGTTTAAATCCTGAAAGACCATCCATCTCAAGCGGATTCACACCAAACGCTTATTCATCAAATCCCTATATCATCTATTCAAAATAGACATAAATACTTGCCTTCCCCTCTTACACAAAGGCCATCTGAAAACGTCAATACATTTTCAGACGGCCCTTTTTAGCTTATCAAGCCTGATACCTAATCATGCAAGAGGCCTTAGCATCAATCCAATGTTCGCCACCTGGCTGAACAATTTTAGACACCAGCTTATCCAAGTCGCGTAAATAATCGGTTGATTTTTGGCTATTGATAATGACGACAACCAGCAACGGCTTTTCACCCAACCAATATCCTGCCAATGCACGGACATCTTTAAGCGTACCGGTTTTAAGGCGTAAGTTTTCACCGGGCTGTTTCAAGCGTGTTTTAAGCGTGCCGTCTTTACCGGCAATCGGCAGCGTACTGATAAACTCGTTTTTAAACGGGCTGAAGTAGGCTTTTTCCAACATTTGCGCCATCATTCGCGCATTGAGCCGTTCTACGCGGGACAGGCCTGAGCCGTTTTCCAACACCAGCCCTTCCGTATTGATACCGGCAACCGCCAACTCGCTTTTTACGATAGACGCGGCCTTGGCCTGCGCCTGCTTGTAATCAGATATATGTCCGGCAAATTTAAGGAAAACCGAACGGGCAATCAGATTATTGGAATGCTTGTTCATATCGGTGAGGATATCGGCAAGCGGTTTGGATTGATGACTCGCCAACACATGCGCGTCATGAAGCGCAGCACCTGTCGTCAGGCCGTCTGAAATCGTGCCGTCTTGTTGGCGCCATTGGTTGACAAAACTTTTGCCGACAAATTCTTTCATGCTATACATATTCAGATACAGCTCTTTGCCCAAGCAGCTTTCCGGCAGCTTGCCCAATACGGTCAGCGTATTGTTTTTATAGGAAGTTTTCATGTGGTTCTTTAAAACGCTGCACTTCCCTTCCTTATCTTCAAGCGTCAATTTGTTTTGAATGTTCAAATTCGGCAGCGGCGGATTGGTACGGATGACCAAGCTTCCGTCTTCTTCTTTTTCAGCACGAAGTTCAACGGTTTTATACGCCAACATATTAGGATCGGGCGGCGTCATAAAGCTTTCGGCAGAATCGGAAGCAAAATCATCCGGATTCTTCACATCGCCCCACAGGCTGCGGTCGAGTATCAGATGTCCGTCAATATGGCGTATGCCCTTATCGCGCATCTGTTGCTGCATTTGCACCAAACCATGCTGATCAAACACAGGATCGCCGCTCCCCACCCAATACACGTTGCCTTTCAACGTATCGCCTTTGATTGAGCCGTTGGTTTTAAACTCCGTTTTCCAACGATAATCGCCGCCCAGCATACGAAACGCGGTAAACGCCGTTACCAGCTTCATGGTCGAAGCAGGATTGCGCAATTCATCGGCACGGTGTTCGGCAATCACTTTGCCGCTGTCCAATTCCTGCACATAAACAGAAATCTCATTTTCAGGAATACGCCCGAAATCCAAAGCCCATGACGGACAAACCGCCATCATCAGGCTGATTGATAAAATACTTTTCAACTTCATTGTGTTACAAAAATCTTATAAATTCTTACAAGGTACTTAGGCCGTCTGCACGTTTCAGACGGCCTTTTATTTATTTCTGATGCGCTTTCAAACGCAAAGCAAACATGACGACCACAACACCAACACCCAAAGCGCAACCCATCGCCAAATGGATACCGTCCAGCATTGCCTGTTGCGGCATATCTGCGCTGGAAAGTTTCTCGCCGATATTGGTCGCACCGACGAAAAACGCCGCGCCGATGGCACCGGCAATCGGGTTGATGGTGGTCAGAATCGCCGCACCGTGCGGATTGAGCGTTTTCGGCAACGCGTTCAGACCATGGGTTTCGCCGGTTACACAAGCAGACACGGAAAGCGCCAACAACGTAAACATCGCTGTCAACATCACCACTTGTGTATCAATCCGTAAAAACAGCCACAATACCGCCAGCGACACCACCAGCATCACTGTTGCAGGCAAGACGACAAAACGTCCGCCCTTTTTGTCCAACAATTTGCCGAACAAAGGCGCGGCAACTGCTTGGGCAATACTCGCAGGCATCAGTATCAGGCCGGTTGCCGTACCGGTCAGCATCAGCACTTGCTGCGTGTACATCGGCACCATCAGCTCCAAGCCCAAGAACAGGAATATCGCACCGGCCAAAATCACAACGCAATATCTGAACTGTTTGTATTCAAACGCACGAAGGTTCAACAACGGCGTAGCCAAACGGAACTGACGGTGCGCAAACCAACCCACCAGCACAACGGAAGCGGCAAAGAGCAGGATAAATTCCACCAGCGGCATATGGGCAAAATTACTGCTCGCATAAACCAGCCCGCCGAAGCCCGCAATCGACAAAACTGCCGACAACATATCAATTTTCGGACGGCTGATGTTACTCAAATTGACCGTCAAATATTTGCCCACCAGCACCATCGCCGCCAACATAAACGGCGCGGTAAAGCCGAACAGCACACGCCAATGCGTATGGTCGATGATGATGCCCGACAGCGTCGGCCCCATTGCAGGCGCGGCGGTAAACATCATGGTAATCACGCCCATCGCCGTTCCTCGTTTGTTGGGCGGGAAAATCGACAACACGCCGTTAAACAGAAGCGGGACAAAAAACGCGGCAGACACCGCCTGCACCATACGCCCCACAACCAAAATTCCGAAAGTAGGTGCAAACACGCAAATCAGCGATCCTGCTAAAAACGTTGCCTGCGTAAACAGCACCATTTTGCGCGTTTCAAACCATTGAATCACGCCGGCCGTAATCGGCGTAAATGCCCCCATGACCAGCAAAAAGCCCGTTGTCAGCCATTGAACCGTGGTCTTATCGACACCAAAATCTTTCATAATCGGCGTAAGCGCGACATTCAGCAGCGTGTCGTTGAGATAGCCGAAAAATGCGCCGATGAATAAGGTGGCGACAATGGTTTTAGCTGGAAAGTCGGGATTGTCGGCATAGTATTCGTGTGCCGTTGCGTCCTCTTGCGAATCAGAAGCGTGCATAATAATTTGAAATATCAGCGAAACCGTTATTTTAGCATAAACCATTTTGACAGGCCGTCTGAAACCTTGACCGCTTCCCCAGATAATACTAAAATTTAGAATTGTTTTCATTTTTATTATTAAACAGGAGAAAAACATGTCAAAGAAAGTCAGCATCTTGGTCGGCAGCCTGCGTAAAGGCTCGTTCGCACGAAAAGTTGCACAAAACGTCATTTCCATGTTCCCCGAAGGCTACGAAGCGCAAATCGTCGAAATCGGCCATTTGCCTTTATACAACTTCGACTACGACGATCCTACCGTTACCGACTTCCCCACTCCATCCAGCTATACCGAGTTCCGTGAAACCATCAAAGCCTCTGCCGGCGTATTGTTCGTGACTTCCGAAAACAACCGTACCATCCCCGCCTGCCTGAAAAACGCCATCGACATCGGTTCCAAACCCAATGCCGATGTTGCCTGGAAAAAAACACCTGCCGGCATCATCAGCCATTCCGTCGGCAAAATGGGCGGTTATAGCGCGCAAAAAAATCTGCGCCTTGCCCTTTCGTATTTCGATATGCCATTGACCGGCCAACCGGAAGTGTTCCTCGGCAACTCGCCTACCCTGTTTGACGACAACGGCCAGCTCATCGAATCCGCGCGCGGCTTTGTTCAAGGCTATATCGACCAATTGGTTGCCTTGATTGAGAAAAACCCTAAATAATCGGAATTGAAGCATACAGGCCGTCTGAAAAACGAATTTCAGACGGCCTCACCTTTTGCAAAAAATCAGTTTTTCAACCCTTCCTAAATTTTTACTAATTGAGTGCAGGTATAATCACTATCCACCCATCCTCCGGAGAACTTCCATGCGCGTATTATTGGTTGAAGACGATGCCATGATTGCCCAAGCCGTCAGTGCCAACCTGAAAGACACCGGCTACGCTGTCGATTGGGTCAGCCGCGGTTCGGAAGTTGCCGCAGCAGTGGCGGCGCAAGCATACGATTTGCTGCTCTTGGATTTGGGTTTGCCCGGCAAAGACGGTTTGGACGTATTGGCGCAAATCCGCAACGGCGGCTGTACCATTCCCGTCTTAATCGTGACCGCGCGCGACGATTTGCACAGCCGGCTCAACGGCCTAGACGGCGGCGCAGACGACTACATCGTCAAACCCTTCGACATGGCGGAACTGCAAGCCCGTATGCGCGCCGTATTGCGCCGACACGGCGGACAGGCGCAAACGCTGCTGACCAACGGCATCATCACACTCAATCCTTCCACCCATCAGGCGGAAGTGGTCGGGCAGGAACAGGCCATCATGCTCAGCAACAAAGAATTTGCCGTCCTCCAAGCCCTGCTGCTGCGTCCGGGCATGATTCTGTCACGCAGTGATTTGGAAGACAAAATTTACGGCTGGGGTGAAGAAGTCGAAAGCAACGCCGTTGACTTCCTGATTCACGCCTTACGCAAAAAACTCGGCAAAGAAGCGATTCAAAACGTCCGCGGGGTCGGCTGGCTGGTTGCACAAAACAACCAGGCTGTCTGAAAAACCACAACAACACCAACACACAAACCATGCAACGCCTTATCCACACCATCAAACAATCCCTGCAAGTCAAGATCAGCCTCGCCCTGATCTGTATGCTCCTGCCTCTATCCATCCTTGCAGGCATATTTTCATATTACGATACTTATCACGAGACCCAAGAGGTTCAAGACGACCTGTTGCGCCAAGTCGCGAACTATCTCGACCCGAGCGATGCCGATGACGAGAATCACTCGCTCGATAACGACAACAAGATTTCCGTTCAATTTCCCAATACGCCCAACCCCATTGTCAGCCTGCCTGAGAAGATTTCAGACGGCCTGCACACCATTCAGGCCGACGACGACGATTACTACCGCGTTTATACCCGCAACACCAAGCAAGGCCGCATCGCCGTCATGCAGGAAAGCGACTACCGCGAAGAGCTGGCCGAAATGGCCGCCGTACAGAGCATCCTCCCCATGCTCCTCGCCCTGCCCCTGATTATCCTGCTCACCGTCTGGATTACCCACCGCGCCATGCGTTCCGTCAAAACCCTGTCCAACGATTTGGAACAGCGCCAAATCAACGACCTCTCGCCGATGGACACCCAAAACATTCCCAGCGAAATCCAAGGCTTTGTCGTTGCCATTAACAACCTGTTGCAGCGTACCGACGAAAATGTCCGCCAACAGCAACGCTTTATCGCCGATGCCGCACACGAATTGCGCAGCCCCATGACCGCCCTTTCCCTTCAGGCAGAGCGGCTCAACAATATGCAGCTGTCCGCCGAAGCGCGCGAGCAGTCCGCCCTGTTGCAACAAAGCATACAGCGCAACCGCCACCTGCTCGAGCAACTCCTTTCCCTCGCACGCGCCCAAGCACCCGAAACTCAACGCCCTAAAACCCTGATCAGCCTGCAAAACCAGTTCCGCCGCGTCTTGCAGGAACTCATGCCGCTGGCGCTGGCCAAAGGTCAAGACATCGGTGTTGCCGTTGAAAACGACTGCCAAATCCACGCCGACGACACTGAAATCTACACCCTTATCAAAACCTTTACCGACAACGCCATCCGCTATACCCCTAAAGGCGGCCGCATCGATTTAGGCTTTGATGAAACCGCAGAATACCTCAACATCTGGGTGGAAGACGACGGCCCCGGCATTCCCCCAAGCGAATGCCAACGCGTTATCGACCCCTTCTACCGCATTCTCGGTACCGAGCAACAAGGCACCGGCTTGGGGCTTTCCATCGCAAACACCATTGTCAAACGCCATCAAGGCCGTCTGAAACTGGCCGACAGCCGACGCTTTGACAGCGGCTTGCTGATTATTGCCGAGTTAGATAAAAAGACGCTTTAAATAATCGACTCAACCAAATGATTTATCTAGCTTTAAGCCGATGAATCAAAACTCTAAAACCAAAGGCCGTCTGAAAATGACTTTCAGACGGCCTTTTTATATTTTAAAGCAAACCTCATTCATTCTTCACAAATACGGCTGCAAGGTTTGGCGGAGGATTTCCATATCGGTAATTTCGGTGATATTGGCTTTGCCCAAGTATTCCAAGCCGACAAAACGCATGATGCCGCTGCTGACTTTTTTGTCGTGGCTCATGTATTCAATCCATTTTTCAAATGAGAAAACAGGCGGTGCGGACGGGAGGGAGGCGGCTTCCATTAAAGCGGCAATGCGGTCGGTATCGGCTTGTTGGGTTTTGCCCAAAATTTGCGACAAACGAGAAGCGAGGACGCAACCGGCGGCAACGGCTTCGCCGTGCAGCCATACGCCGTAGCCCATTTCGGCTTCGATGGCATGGCCGAAAGTGTGGCCGAGATTAAGCCATGCGCGGATGCCCTGCTCGGTTTCGTCTTGGGCAACAATATCGGCCTTCATTTTGCAGCAATGGTAAACGGCTTCTGCCATTTTTTCTTGATGTTGCGCCATCAGGTCGGCCATATTTTCTTCCAACCAAGCAAAAAATTCAGCATCGCCCAATGCGCCATATTTGATAACTTCGGCCATGCCTGCGGAAAGTTCGCGCTGCGGCAACGTTTGCAGGTCGGTCAAATCGGCCAGCACGGCTTGCGGCTGGTAGAACGCGCCAATCATGTTTTTACCGAGCGGATGGTTGATGGCGGTTTTACCGCCGACCGAGGAATCAACCTGGCTGAGCAAAGTGGTCGGCACTTGGATAAAAGGTGCGCCACGCTGATAAGTTGCTGCGGCGAAACCGACCATGTCGCCTATCACGCCGCCGCCCAAAGCGATTAAAGTGGTTTTGCGTTCGGCACGGTTTTGCATCAGGCCATCGTAAATCAGGTTGAGCGTCTGCCAGTTTTTATATTCTTCGCCGTCGGGAAGGATGATGCTGAAATGCGGCACGCCCAATCTGTCTAAGGCCGTCTGAAGCTGTTTGAGATAAAGCGGCGCAACGGTTTCGTTGGTAATGATGGCTGCTTTTTTGCCTAAATAGGGCTGAAGTAGCATATCGGCCTGCTCAATCAGTTTATGTCCGATAAAGATAGGGTATTGATGGGACGGGGTTTGGACAGTCAGTGTGCGCATAGTATTCCTTTGCAAAGCGTGTTTATTCGCCTAAAGCCTGTATCAGGCGTTTGAGCGTTTTGTGACAGCTGTCGGATTCAATGACAAGATGGGCGGTTTGACGGTACAGCGTATCGCGTTGGTCATACAGCTCTTGCAGTTTGCCCAAAGGATTGGCAACTTGCAACAGCGGCCGGTTACTGTCGTAACGGGTACGCTCCAGCAAGGTTTCGGGGCTGGCATGCAGATAAACAACCGTGCCGTTTTGGCGCAAAATCTGTCTGTTTTCACTGCGCAATACGGAGCCGCCACCGGTCGATAAAACGATGTTGCGCCGGGAAGCGAGCTTCTTCAGCATATTGGTTTCGCGGTTGCGGAAGCCTTCCTCCCCTTCCATCTCAAAAATGGTCGGAATGGATACGCCTGAAGAAGTGCAGATTTCGTAGTCGCTGTCGTAAAACGGGCATTCAAACATTTGGGCAAGCTGCTTGCCCAAAGTGGTTTTCCCCGCGCCCATCAGCCCGATTAAAATTAAATTACCGTTGATTTTTTCCATGTGGGTCATTTTATACGATATGGTGGTTTCGTGGAAAAGTTCGTCGTTTTTCAGACGGCCTGAAACGAAAGGCCGTCTGAAAACGAAAACAGGCATACCTTTGCAGATATGCCTGTTTGTCATTCTAAAATCAATAACGCAGATTGTTACCCACATTGTCCATAATGCGCGGCGTGATGAAAATCAACAGCTCACGGCGGTTTTCACGCTTGCCGCGTGATTTGAACAGATTGCCAACAACAGGAATATCGCCCAAAACAGGGACTTTGTTCACTGCATTGGTGCTTTCTTCTTCGTAAATACCGCCGACAATCAGCGTGCCGCCATCTTCAACCATGGCTTGGGTATTCAAGTGTTTGGTGTTGATACACTTGGTTGTCAGAGAATCCACGGTACAGTCGATCGGGGTATCGCGATTAATCTTCACAGTCATGATGATTTGACCGTCAGGCGTAATGTTCGGCGTTACGGTCAAGCCCAAAACGGCTTTCTTGAAGGTAATCGAAGTCGCACCGCTGGAAGAAGCCTCTTGGTAAGGAATTTCCGTACCGGATTCAATTTTGGCTTCTTTGCGGTCTTGTGTCAGCACGCGCGGGTTGGAAATGGTTTTGCTCTTACCTTGCTCTTCAGACGCGCTGATTTCCAAACCCAATGCGCCGGACGAGAACGCACGCACCAGTGCAATGCTGTTGACTGCGGCTGCGGTCGGCAGACTGACGTTCGGATCCAAAGTCCATGTGCGGTAGCCTACGTCGCCACGGTTAAACGAGGCATTGGTATTGTAATTGGTTTGCGCATTGCTCCAGTTGCTGCCCCATGCATTACGGCCACTTGCACCACCGGAACCGAATTTAACGCCCAAGTTGCGGAAGAAGGTATCTTCTGCTTCCACAATGCGCGCTTCCACCATCACTTGACGGGTTGGAACGTCCAATTCATCAATCAGTTTGCGGAATTTCTCAATCACGCCGCGGTTGTCGGTCACGATCAGCGTATTGGTGGCCGGATCGATTAAGGCGCTGCCTCGGTTGCTCAACAGAGTGTTGCGGGTATTGGAATTATTGCTGTCGTATTCTTCCAAACGCAGAATTTTGCGGAATTCTTCCACGTTTTTGTATTTCAACTGGAAGGTTTGAGAATACAGCGGACCCAATTCAGCAATCTCTTTTTCAGCCTGCAAGAAAGCTTTGTCTTTTGCCAACAATTCATCGCGAGGTGCAATATTGATGATGTTGCCTTGACGGCGCATATCCAAATTACGCGCCTGCATGACCAAATCCAAAGCCTGATCCCAAGGTACATCTTTCAGGGACAAAGTCATGGTGCCTTTGACGGTATCGCTGGCAACAATATTCACGCCAGATTCTTTCGCCAAAATCTGCAAGATGGTACGAACTTCTACATCTTGGAAGTCCAAAGAAATTTTACGGCCTTTGAACGATTTGTTCGCATTTTGGTTCAAGCCGCCGGATTCGGTATTGGCGGCTTTAGGCGATACTTCAAATACAAAACGGCCTGAAGAAGCTTTGGTATTGATGTCCCAATTCGCATTATTGTTGCGGATAATGAGCTGGGTAGAATTGCCGATACGCTTGAGCGTAACGTTTTGTACAGGCGTATTGAAGTCAGCCACATCCAAACTGCGTTGCGCTTGTGTCGGCAAAGTATGGTTTTTCAAGGTAACAACCACGCGGTCGCGCTGCTGTTTAATATCCGGCTGCCCGCTGAAACCTGGGGCGGACAATTCAATAATGCCGGAATTGCGTGCGCCTTTGCGGAAATCGATATTGGCTGCTGAAACGGCTTGATAAGTCTGAGCAGAGCGCGCGGTAGATGGCGTAGCCACACGTTCATTTGCAACGGCTGCATTGGTTTGGTCAGTAGATTCGTTTACAAACACCCAAACTTCGTTGCCACGAATCTCAGTATTGTATTGGCTGATTTTGTTCAAACCCAAAACCACGCGTGCGCGGTCATTGTTTTGCGCCGCAGTAATTTGATGCAGCAATGGGTCCGCATATTCCAAAACAGGCTGAGGTAAACGGATATTGGTATTGGCAAAATCCAATGCGATACGCGCCGGAGTAGATGTTACAAAACCATGAGGTGTGGTGACGTCTTTGTCGAAACGGATTTTGATGATTTTTTGGTTGTCAGGCAAAGTGGAAACGTTGATATCGGTAATATTGCCTGCAAAGGCCGTCTGAACAGCGAGGGCAACGCTGAAGCCGGCAAATAATTTTGTCATGTGCTTGGTTTTCATAATCGAGTGAGACCCCTAAATTAATTTGAATTCGAACTATCTGAGCTATTGGAAGAATCTGCCTCTTTACTGCTCAATGGCAATTCGGCCTTCCGGTACACCCAGTTGCCGTAGCTGTCTTCAACTTGCTCGGTCAAGATAATTTTGTCTTCGGTAATACTTTGGATTCTGCCGTAATTCTGACCGATGTAGTTTCCGGGATAAACGGTATAAACATGGTCCTTGACCTTGATAAATCCGGAAACCTTGCCGCCGCTTTGCAGCGTTCCGACAAAGGCCATGTTTTCCAAACTGAAGGCTTCCAATGTTTCTTTCGGACGGTTCACATCCGGCGCATTGCCGCCTTTAGGGGCAGTGTCCAAACGGCGTGAATCAAACGCATTTAAGCCTTTAAAATTCGGAGGGCTATACGGCTTAGGCAATATAACCGTCGGCTCTTCAAACGGAATAATCTTAGATTTTGCTTCCTGACGGGTTTGCGTCATCCATTGAGTCAAATCTTCATAGCTTTGCGTACAGGCTGCCAAGGGAAGAAGACTTAAGAGTAAGATGATTTTTTTCATGATTTCCCTATTCTTTTATTTTTGCTCATTCTCGGCAGGTTTGCCTTCTTCTTGTGCCTGTTGCGCAGCCAATTCAGCAGCAATCTCTTCGGCCGGACGCGCTTTGTAAGTCGTCGCAATCGCGCTCAATGTCAACTCGCCTTTAGTACCTTTGCCTTCTTTATCCTCGCCTGCGTTCACGAGTTTCAAAGAATCTAAAGTAATAATGCGCGATAAATCGCCTACATCACGGGTAAATTGGCTGATCTGTGAGTATTTGCCTGTAATGGAAATCTGATACGGCAGTTTTTGAATCGGACCATCGTTTTCAGGTTGGAGCGGTGCAACGCTGTCCAAACGTAATCCGTTGGTTGAACCTGCCTGATGCAGCTCTTGAATCAGGTTCGGAATTTCCGCGTCGGTCGGCAGTTGTTTCAACAAAACATCAAATGCAGAACGGATTGAAGCCAATTCAGCCTTTAGATTGTTCAAGCTTGCCGCCTGAATGCTTTTACGCGTAAAGGTTTCCTTCAGCTCTTCCTCTTTAGCTTCCTGCGTATTCAAGGTTTCAATCTGATCTTTAAATACGCCGACATAGCCCAAAGCCAACATACCGACAATCAATAAACCTGCCAGCAAAAGTTTTGAAGGCATATTGAGCAGGTACAGGTTTTGTACGTCCAATTGTTTCAGGTTTTTAGATGCCATTATTGAGCCTCCGGAGCAGGTTCTGCCACAGGTTCGGCCATTTCACCGCTACTTTGGGCAGTTGGTGCAGGAGCCGGCGTATTCACTTGGTTGATTGAAGATTTCAAAGTAAATTCTTGGTAGTTATCTACTTTTTTAATGCTCAACAATTCAGGCTGCAAGAAAATACCTGTACTTGGCAGGGAGCGCATCATAACAGCGATTTTATTGTCGCTGATGGCATGACCGCTGATTTTATAGCTGGTCGGGCTTTCTGCTTCCAACGCGGTCAAATAAGTATTATCGGGCGTAAGCGCATTCAAAGAATCAAGGATATAGGCCGCTTGATAGCGTTTTTCCTGCAATTCTTCCACTTTCAGCTTTTTAGCCAAGAAGGCTTCTTTTTCTTGCTGAAGTTTATCGATTTCGCCCAATTCTCTATCGAGTCTGTCGATTTCGGTTTGCAGGAAGTTGTTGCGGCCTTCTTGATTACTGATGGCGCTGTCAATACCGAGATAGGTAGCGGCCGCCAAGCCCAAACCTACTGCAAAAGCACCAAGCATCAATATTTTGAATTGCTGCTGCTTGCGCTGTTTAATCTCTTCCCGATATGGAAGAAGGTTGATTCTGGTTAATTCGATCATGTTCTCAAAGTCCCCTTAATGCCAATCCGAACGCCAAAGTCAGTGACGGCGCATCAATTTGAAACTGCGGCAATTCTACTTTTGCACTGCGTTCCACATATGAAATCGGATGCAGATATTCTGTTGGCGTATTGGTTTGCGAGAAAATACTTTCTGCCAAACCTGCCTGCTGCGCGGTAAAGCCGGTCAGCAGTATGTGTTTGATATTGTGAAAAGAATCAGTAGCTTGTGTGGTATAGTAAAATTGCAGAACACGCTGAACTTCTTGTGCAACCTGCACATTAAAACGGTCGGCGATCTGAGACTGGTAGTCGGAAGGCTTGTTTTGGGAAGCCATCATTTGAGCGGCTTTTTCTTCCGTTACCTGATAAGTACGCTGAATCAGCTGATTGAGCTGCTCTGTACTGACCGGCGTTTCCTGCTTGTAGAGAATACGGCCGTTTTGCAGAATCAGGGCATACATTTGAGTCGCATGAATGCCGAACACGGCAACTTTTTCCTCTGCCATTTCGGGAGCATGCGTATTCATCCAATAGACGAAGGCATTGCGTTGCGCCAGCAAGTCCAAGTCCAAAGCAGACAAAGGCAAGCCCGCATTTTCAAACATTTCAATGCGTGGCTCGACATCGTCTTTTTTGGCGGCAACAGCTAAAACATGCTGACCCGAACCGACTTCTTCAGCTTGAAAGTCGTAGTTCATTTCTTCAATAGGCGCAAATTGGCCGACTTCCGCCTCGATAAACTCTTCCAAGTCCAAATCGGTATCACGCGGGTTGTAAATAATTTGCTCGACTGTTGCCAAATTTTGTGGCACGGCAGCAACAATATTTTTGCAAGAACTGCGTAATTGTGTGTAAGTATGCTGGATGTAAGTAGCAAGCTGATCGTAGTCTTGAATTTTGTTGCCTTTGACAATATTTTTAGGCAATTTGGTAATAACGTATTTTTCCAGCTGAATTTGGTTTAAACTACGGCCTGTCAGTTGTACCATCTTAATGGCATGTTGACTGATGTCGACGCCGATGGCAGAGCGGTTGTTCAATCCGCTAGAAGCCTTGCCTGTTTTGGTATCTTTCGTGCTTTTAAATAAGCGCATGATTTGACTTCCCTGTATCATTTAGGAGTGAGTAACTGTTTCGTTATCCGTAAAGGACTTCTTATTCTTTACACAGTATTGACTGTGGCTGATAGAAATCGTTTCCCATTTTACTTTATTTATCGCCATTAATGGCAAAATTATTACCTAGTCATGATTAAAAAGATTATAACGACCTGCATGGGTCTCTTATTAGGACTGGCTCTTTTTGGTGTAGGTCTGATTGCAATTGCAATTTTGGTAACCTATCCAAAACTGCCGTCTTTGGACTCTTTACAACACTACAAACCAAAAATGCCGCTGACGATTTATTCTTCAGACGGCCAAGTCATTGGCGTTTACGGCGAACAACGGCGTGAATTTACCAAAATCGGCGACTTCCCGAAAATTTTGAAAGACGCCGTGATTGCCGCCGAAGACAAACGCTTCTACGACCACTGGGGCGTGGACGTTTGGGGTGTGGCACGCGCTGCAATCGGCAACGTCATGGCCGGCGGCGTTCAATCCGGTGCCAGTACGATTACGCAACAGGTTGCCAAAAACTTCTACCTGAGCAGCGAGCGTTCGTTCACCCGTAAGTTCAACGAAGCCCTGCTGGCCTACAAAATCGAACAGTCTTTGAGCAAAGACAAGATTTTGGAGCTGTACTTCAACCAAATCTATTTGGGTCAACGTGCTTATGGTTTCGCCTCCGCCGCCCAAATTTATTTCAATAAAAATGTTAATGAATTAACATTGGCCGAAGCCGCCATGCTGGCCGGCTTGCCCAAAGCCCCTTCTGCCTACAACCCGATTGTGAACCCTGAGCGTGCCAAACTGCGTCAGACTTATATTCTGAACAATATGCTGGAAGAAGGCATGATCACCCTGCAGCAACGCGATCAGGCTTTGAAAGAAGAGTTGCATTACGAGCGTTTTGTACAAAACATCGATCAAAGCGCCCTGTACGTTGCCGAAATGGTACGTCAAGAGCTGTTTGAGAAATACGGCGAAGATGCCTACACTCAAGGCTTTAAGGTATATACCACTGTCGACACTGCACACCAGCGCGTGGCTACCGAAGCCCTGCGCAAAGTTCTGCGCAACTTTGACCGCGGCAGCAGCTACCGCGGTGCAGAAAACTACATCGACCTGAGCAAAAGCGACAACGTAGAAGAAACTGTCAGCCAATACCTTTCTACGCTTTACACCGTCGATAAAATGATTCCGGCAGTTGTATTGGAAGCCTCCCGTAAAGGTGTACAGATTCAGTTGCCAAGCGGCCGTAAAGTGACGCTGAACAGCCACGCTTTAGGCTTTGCCGCCCGTGCCGTCAACAACGAAAAAATGGGGGATGACCGCATCCGTCGCGGCTCCGTCATTCGCGTTAAAGGCAGCGGCGATACCTTTACCGTTGTTCAAGAGCCTTTGTTGCAAGGCGCATTGGTGTCTTTAGATGCGAAAACCGGTGCAGTCCGCGCATTGGTCGGCGGCTACGACTACCACAGCAAAACCTTCAACCGCGCAACTCAAGCCATGCGCCAACCCGGCTCTACGTTCAAACCGTTCGTTTATTCCGCCGCTTTGGCAAAAGGCATGACTGCTTCCACCATGATTAACGATGCGCCGATTTCCCTGCCGGGCAAAGGTGCAAACGGCAAAGTGTGGAACCCGAAAAATTCAGACGGCCGCTATTCCGGTTACATCACGCTGCGCCAGGCTTTGACCGCTTCAAAAAACATGGTGTCTATCCGCATCCTGATGTCTATCGGCATTGGCTACGCGCAACAATACATCCAACGCTTCGGCTTCAAGCCGTCTGAAATCCCTGCCAGCCTGTCTATGGCTTTGGGTACAGGCGAAACCACGCCGTTGCGTATCGCAGAAGGTTACAGTGTCTTTGCCAACGGCGGTTACAAAGTATCTGCCCACGTCATCGACAAAATCTATGACAGCCAAGGCCGTCTGAGAGCGCAAATGCAACCTTTGGTAGCCGGTGAAAACGCACCTCAAGCCATTGACCCGCGCAACGCCTACATCATGTACAAAATCATGCAAGACGTTGTCCGTGTCGGTACCGCACGCGGTGCAGCCGCACTCGGCCGCGCCGACATCGCCGGTAAAACCGGTACCACCAACGACAACAAAGACGCATGGTTTGTCGGCTTCAACCCTAGCGTTGTGACTGCCGTCTATATCGGCTTTGACAAACCGCGCAGCATGGGTCGTGCAGGTTACGGTGGTACAATCGCCGTACCGGTTTGGGTAGAATACATGCGCTTCGCCCTGAAAGGCACCAGCGTCAAACCGATGAAAGCACCTGAAGGCGTGGTTACAAACGGCGGCGAAGTGTATATGCGCGAACGCATGACCACCAGCTCCGACCTGGCCTTGGACAACAGCGGCGTTGCTCCGCGTCCTGCCCATCGTGCCGTTCCGAATGAAAACCGCCGCCATACCGAGAGCGGCAATGCGCCAGCCCGTGAAGAATTAGACGAAACCCCAGTTCTGCCAAGCAATACCGGCAACAATAACAGACAACAACTGGACTCTCTGTTCTAACAAATCAAGGCCGTCTGAAACGTTCAGACGGCCTTTTTTGAGAAAATTCAAAGCAAAACCATGATTGATTTACACTGCCATTCAACCGTTTCAGACGGCATGCTTTCCCCAACCGAAGTCGTCCGACTCGCCCTTCAAAACGGTTGCACCCTGCTCGCCCTGACCGACCACGACCATACCGGCGGACTTGCCGAAGCACGTGCCGAAGCCGATACCCTCGGCCTCCCCTTCGTCAACGGCGTGGAAATATCCGTCACTTGGCGCGGCCGCACCATCCACATTGTCGGTTTGGACTTTGACGAACACAACGAAGCCCTGCAAAACCTGCTTGCCGAAGTCCGCAAAGGCCGTCTAAAACGATTGGAAGCCATCGCGGCCAAACTGGAGAAAAAAGGCATAACAGGCTCGTATGAAGGCGCGCTGGCATTGGCCGCCAACAAAGAAATGGCCAGCCGTACCCACATTGCCGAATTCCTCATTCGCGAAGGCCATGTTAAAAACAAACAGCAGGCATTTACCAAATATCTGGGCGACGGCAAATCCTGTTCCGTCAGACATGAATGGGCCACACTGGAAGACTGCGTAGTCGCGATTACAGGCGCGGGCGGCATGGCCATTATCGCCCACCCGATGCGCTATGAATTATCCGCCACCGCCAAACGAAACCTCTTTCAAGAATTTAAAAATCTCGGCGGCGCAGGAATTGAAGTGCACAGCGGCAACTGCTGCAAAAACGACCGCCTCAACTATGCCCTGCTTGCCGACCGTTTCGACTTTCTCGCCAGCGCAGGCAGCGACTTCCACCGCCCCAACGACTTCAGCGGCGGCATACTCGGCGCCTGTCCCGACCTACCCGAACAATGCCGCCCTGTCTGGAAACACTTTAAGGCCGTCTGAATTTTTCTAAATTTCCAAAACGAAAATACAGCTCCTAGTTTTTAAGCAACCTGTTTCCATTGAATCAAAGTTCAATATTCTTAAAATCAGCGTTTCCATCATCAATCAGGCCGTCTGAAAAATACTTTCAGACGGCCTTTTCATTTTTATTTCTCTTTACCGCAAATTAAAACGACCTCACCAGTGACAAACCGACTTCGTTTTGTTTGTAGCTGTATAGCCAGTCGGTGTTACCGTTGACACGGCGGTGTTTATAGCTGAGGACGGGCTTAAGGTCGGCGAATTTCCAGCGGTCCGCGCCTATGCTGAGGCGGTAGGTTTGTTCTTTGTCGCGGCGGCGTTGTTCGAGGATGGCATTCTCTTCCCTATGGCTGCGGATACCGAAAGTCGCAGAAATCGAGGCATCGAAACCGGCTTCAAACATTTTTGCCGCACCCAGCCGTGCGGAAATTTGGCGATAGCTGTCCACAGGGTCTTTCGTTTTGCGTTGTTGCCAGTCTATGCCGCCGTAGAGCATGAGGTCGTTGCGCGGGAAATAAGACAAGGTGTTGTAAACGGAGAGGAGGCTGCCGTCGAGCAAACGGGTTTTGTCTGCATAAGAAAGGTGTTTCCACTCGGCTTCGGTGTTCCACGTCCAGCTGCCTTTGTCGAGATTCCACTCGCTGCGCACGCCGTAGGCGCGGTTGAGGGTTTTGCTGCCGCTGCCATTCCATTCGACAAGTGGTGCGAAGGCGAAAGTGTGGCGCTGGTTTTCAAACTGATAGCCTGCACTGAGGTTGAGCGTGTGTTCGTTGAAATCTTTATGGTCGCGGTAGAAGCGGCCATAGCCGAGCGCGCGAGCGGCAATGCCGTGGTGTCCTTTAACCTGCCAGCGGCGGACGGCGGCGGCTTCGTATTTGATGCCGTTGGCGGAAATGGGTTTGTCGCCTGAAAATTCTTCCCAACATTCGCCGTCGATTTCGGTTTTACACCACACTTTGCCGCTGGCTTCGTTGATGTTGCTATTGTGGACGGCGCCGACGGAGAGGCTGCCTTTCCAGCTTTGACGCTGGTTCAAGGCATCTTGGAAATGGGCGATGTTTTCTTTGACGGCTTCAGGCAAGTCTTCGTTTTGAAGGTGTACAAATTCAGAAGATGCTTCGCGGTTCAGACGGCCTTCAAAAAGCAGGCGTGCGTAATCAAGCCGTCCGCGTGTAAAATCGGGATGACGTTGCAACAGGGTTTCGTATTCTTGTTTGGCGGCTTTCCACTTACCTTCGCCTCGTGCAAGAGAAGCACGGGCAAACGAAGCGATATCGGGATCGTATTCGGTTTGCTGGGTATAACGCTCCAGCAGAGGGCGAACGGTTTGCCAATCGCTGCGGTTGACAGCATTAAACAGTGCCTCGCCTTGGTCGGCTTCGGAGTCGCTCTCGGCTGTCTTCCCGGTATGCGGAGCAGAAATATCGAGATGATATTCGCGCACTTTTTGTTCCTGCTCCTGCATGGTTTGGCGGGTATCCTGCCACAGGCGTTGCGCGGTGCGGTCGTCTGAAAAATCAGAACGCGGCGCGGCAAGGACGGGAGCAGAAAGAAGCAGAATCAGGCAGGCAGACGGTTTGTACATGGGATCGGCTTTCCGGTCGCAAGTTTCAGACGACCTTGAGAAATTTGGAAGCAAGTGTTTAAAAAAGCCTGCGGATGGCAGGCTTTATTTTACTTAAAGACAGATTTTAGCGTTTTACGCCGCCGTATGCCGTATCCAGATTGCGGTCGGTCTTAAATTTGGCAACACCGGCCAACGCGCTTGCACCGTTGCCGAAGAAGTGGCCTTCGGTTTTACCGAAGTGGCCGTTGGCGCGGGCGTAGCCTTCAAATGATGCGCTGGATGGCTTGATGCGGGAATGGATGTCCATCTGTACAGCGTTATTTTTCATAGAACCGGTCAAGACGCGTTGACCGAAGTCTGCGCGCAAAGTACCAACCATCGGGTTGTTGCCGGTGTAGTTATTGATACCTTTAACTGCGTAGTTGGCTACACCGGATACAGGCATAGAGGTAGCACGTTTGTCGCCGGAGTAGAAAACGCCGCGGTTAGAGCCTTTGGCGTATTCTTTGCCGACCCACTCGCCGTAGTATACTTCAGAGTCACCGCTCTTAATGGTGTTGAACGAATAGCGGCCGAGGTTTTGACGGGTGTATGTGTCGTTAACCTGTACGGTTTTCACGCCATTGCGGTCTGCATTGCCGGGCATACGGTTTACGTTGGTGTAGTACACGCCTGAACGGTAAGCGGCGTGTTTCATCACTTTTTCACCTTCGGCTTCAGATGCAGGCTTGCCCCATTTTTTGCCATATTTGTAGTTTTGGTAACCATAATCAAATGGGTTGTAGTAATTGTTGGCAGCAAATGCGCCTGCGCTGAATACAACAGCCAAAACAGCAGCGGTGGTTTTTTGCAGATTCAGTTTCATTGAACACTCCTTGAGGTAAAACGATGGTGGGGAAAATTATGTTTCGTTGTGAGTAGAACATATCGTTATGTGAGGAGGTCTTTTTGTTCTGCAAAGCATTTTATAGGGGAAGTGTTAGCACAGAATTAGTAAATGTCCTAACAATCCCCCTACAAAGCGAAATTCTTTATTTTTAATTCGATACAACCTGTATCACCTGCCCCAAAACGGCAAAGAATATATTGAAACTGCCTGCCCGATACACCATAATAACCCTATAAATACTCGGAAAAAAGGTTAACGCCATGTGCCAACTGCTCGGCATGAATTGCAACACTCCCACAGACATCATGTTTTCTTTTGAAGGCTTCCGCCGCCGTGGCGGCATTACCGATCACCACGCCGACGGCTTCGGTATCGGCTTTTTCGAAGGCAAAGGCGTGCGCTTGTTTCACGACGACAAACCCAGCGCCAACTCGCCTGTTGCCGACTTGGTGCGCGCCTATCAGATCAAATCTGAAAACGTTATCGCCCATATCCGCAAGGCCTCACAAGGCCAGACCTCGTTGGCGAACACTCATCCCTTCATGCGCGAGATGTGGGGCGAATATTGGCTGTTTGCACACAACGGCCATTTGATTGATTTTTTTCCTGAGCAGGAAGAGTACTACCATGCCGTCGGCTCAACCGATTCCGAACGCGCGTTCTGCTTTATCCTCAACCGCCTGCGCAGCCGCTTTGCCACCAAGCCCGAACCTGAAGTTTTGTTTGACGCCATTGCCGGCCTGACTCATGAAATCCGCCGCTATGGCTTGTTCAACTTCGTCATGTCCAACGGCGACTGCCTGTTTGCCCACGCCAGCACCTTGCTGCACTACATCGTGCGCAAAGCCCCGTTTGGTAAAGCGCGTTTGCTGGACGATGATGTCATGGTCGATTTTTCAGAAGTGACCACCCCGAACGATAAAGTTTCTGTCATCGCTACCCTGCCCCTGACACGAGATGAAACCTGGTCGCAATTGGCAGTCAATGAATTGGTGATGTTTCAAGACGGCGACATTGTCCTCAGCGACCGCCCCGACAATCCGGTTTACATGAGCGCGGAAGAAGGTTTGGAAATCGCCCGTGCCGTCGGCGTATCGGTTTGACGTTTGATTGACTGAAAAACATAAGGCCGTCTGAAAGGCTCAACTTCGCTCAAGTTGCCCTTTCAGACGGCCTTTTTATACTTAATCCATAGTCAAAGCGTTTACTATACGAAAATAGCGCAATCCGCTACAATAATAGGTCACAAACAATGAATTCAATTGCTTAGCGACCTTGCCGAGCGTATGACAAGGAAACCCGATGAAGTGCCCGTTTTGCCAACACCCCAATACACAAGTAGCCGACTCGCGATGGCTGGAAGACACCAACAGCATCCGTCGCCGTCGCAAATGCTTGGAATGCGGACAACGCTTCAGCACCTTTGAAACCGTTGAAATGCGGATGCCGCAAGTCATCAAATCCAACGGCACACGGGTTCCCTTCAATCCGCACAAACTGCAAACCAGCCTTGAGCGCGCGCTGCACAAACGCCCTGTCACACAAGAACAAATCGATGAAACCGTTGCCCTTATCGAGCAGCGCGTCTACCGTTTGGGCAAAAAAGAAGTCGCTTCGCGCATCGTCGGCGAAATGGCGATGGAAGAGCTGGCAAAAATCGACCAAGTTGCCTATGTCCGCTTCGCGTCCGTCTATAAAAGCTTTAAAGACGTTTCCGAATTCACCCAAGTCATCGCCGAATGCAAAGCCAAATAAGGCCGTCTGAAACCATGTTTTCCGCACTTGATACCCAAATGATGCAAACCGCCCTCGAGCTGGCCAAGCTTGGGCGGTTTTCTACTTCCCCCAATCCCCGCGTCGGTTGCGTGATTGCACACGGCGCCCAAATCATCGGACAAGGTTTCCACGTCAAAGCAGGCGAGCCGCACGCTGAAGTTCACGCGTTAAGGCAGGCCGGAGCGGCGGCAAAAGGCGCAACAGCCTATGTCACGCTGGAACCTTGCAGCCATTACGGCCGTACACCACCGTGCGCCGAAGCGCTGGTTCATTCCGGCGTAACGCGCGTAGTCGCCGCCATGACCGACCCTAATCCGTTGGTCGCAGGCAAAGGCTTGTCTATGCTGGAAGCCGCCGGAATCCGTACAGAAAGCGGTTTGTTGGAAGCTCAGGCGCGCGAGCTCAACCGCGGTTTCCTGTCGCGTATCGAACGCGGCAGACCGTTTGTCCGCCTCAAGTGTGCCGCCAGTTTAGACGGCAAAACCGCCCTTTCAGACGGCCGCAGCTTTTGGATTACCGGCGAAGCGGCGCGCGAAGACGTACAAATTCTCCGTGCCGAAAGTTGCGCCGTTTTGACCGGTATCGGTACCGTACTTGCCGACAACCCGAAACTCAATGTCCGCAGCTTTCCCACCCTGCGCCAACCTGCGCGTATCGTCTTGGACAGCCGACTGCAAATCCCTTTGGACTGCCACCTCGTTACCGATACCGAAAGCCCGACCGTTATCGTTACCCTTTCCTCAGACGAACAACGTTTGCAGGCTCTAAGTGCATTTGAACATATCCGTATCATCAGGCCGTCTGAACACATCAACGGCCGCATCAATCTTCTTTCACTCATGCCGCAACTGGCAGAACTTGGCTTTGGCGAAGTTCTGGTAGAAGCCGGCTCAACACTTGCTTCAGCCTTCCTGAAGAATGACTTGGTGGATGAAATCGTCCTCTACCAAGCGCCGAAACTGTTAGGCGCAGGCAAACCTCTTTTTTCCCTTCCTGAAAATCCGGACGTCCTACTTTCAGACGGCCCTTGGCAAAGTCAATCAGTAGAAATCATCGGGCAGGACATTAAATGGGTTCTCCGAAAAAAATCCGTCTAATTGCCTTAATTTAATAATTAAACCATTGCAAATAGAATATATCTATCATTTACATAGCAATAAATGTGTTTTTTCATCGAAATATTATAATGACTACAACGTATTCCAACTTAAAACTTTGACTTGTGTTAACTATCCTTAAGCTGATTGTCGACAAATTTTCCTTTTTTTAATTACGAAAGTATGAATTATTAAGATAAGTTAAGCCATGAAAATTTATTAAAAGTTTTTATTCTAGAAGGGTTTTAAACGAAATAAACGGTGGTTTAATTTCATGAACCATGCATTTGACAAAGCAATATTTAAAATTAAAACATTTAGTTGAGTGTAACTTCTAAAAGTTCAATATTCAAAAATACCTTTTTCATACCTTACAGGCCGTCTGAACGACCGTTAAACTTTTTTGATTGAGACGAATCAGATAAGTGCTTATGATTCCGTCTAATGTAATTATAAGTATGGTTTTAAGGCTTCACACGATACGGCAGCCGGCTATGGCTATGCGGTTGCAGCAAACAACTCAGGCATCGGGAAAACACTCCCGATTTACTCATTCATTAAACGAAAGACATCATGAAAAACGTTACGATACAAAAATTTGCCGATAAGACCGCAAAAATCGGCATCGTTGGCTTAGGCTACGTCGGTTTACCACTGATGTTGCGCTATGTGGATATCGGTTACCAAGTTTTGGGTTTCGACATTGACACCAACAAAGTCGACAAGCTCAACAAAGGCGAAAGCTACATTGAGCATATCCCTTCCGACAAAATTGCCGCTGCTTCCAACAGCTTGTTTGAAGCAACGACCGACTTCTCCCGCATTGGCGAAGTAGAAGCCGTCATTTTGTGCGTACCGACTCCGCTGAACAAATACCGTGAGCCGGACATGAGCTTTGTGATTGACACTACCGATGCGGTAAAACCTTACCTGCGCGCCGGTCAAGTGCTGTCTTTAGAATCCACCACCTACCCCGGTACTACCGAAGAAGAATTGCTGCCACGCATGGAAGAAGGCGGCTTGAAAGTCGGTCAAGACGTGTTCTTGGTTTACTCTCCTGAGCGTGAAGACCCGGGTAACCCTAACTTTGAAACCCGTACTATTCCAAAAGTCATCGGCGGCCATACCCCTGCCTGTTTGGAAGTCGGTCTTGCGCTGTACCAACCTGCCATCGATAAAGTTGTTCCAGTAAGCTCCACCAAAGCGGCCGAGCTGACCAAACTTTTGGAAAACATCCACCGCGCCGTAAACATCGGTTTGGTGAATGAGATGAAAATCGTTGCCGACAAAATGGGCATCGACATTCACGAAGTCATCAATGCCGCTGCAACCAAACCTTTCGGCTTCGTTGCTTATTACCCGGGTCCTGGTTTGGGCGGCCACTGTATCCCTATCGACCCGTTCTACCTGACTTGGAAAGCACGCGAATACGGCGTAAACACCCGCTTCATCGAGCTGGCCGGTGAAGTAAACTCCCATATGCCCGACTACGTTATCGAAAAAGTCGGCCTGGCTTTGAATGACCACAACCGTTCTATCAAAGACAGCAAAATCTTGGTATTGGGTATCGCCTACAAGAAAAACGTGGACGATATGCGTGAAAGCCCATCTGTGGAAGTTATGGACCGCCTGCACAAACTGGGCGCAGTGGTTTCCTACTCTGACCCGCACGTTCCAGAGTTTCCGCACATCCCCGGCCACCACTACTTCGACCTGAAGAGCGAAGCGCTGACTCCTGAAACTGTCGCCCAATACGATTGCGTGGTTCTGACCACCGATCACGACAAATTCGACTATGACATGATCACCGAACATGCCAAGCTGATTGTCGATACACGCGGCAAATTCCCAGTGAAAAATCCTAAAGTCATCAAAGCATAATCTTGCTTCAGACGCATCCGGCTGCCTCCGGTTTCCCCGACTAGGACGGCGGCCGGTTTCCCAAGGCCATTTGTTTTTTCAGACGGCCTTGGGAAACCGGCAACGGTAATAACGCATCTCTTACGAAAAACGCTCAGCTCGAACTTCTGGCCGTCTGAAAACAAATAATATGAACGCGAAAAAAATCCTCGGCTACGCATTGGGCCCGATAGGAAGCGCCGCTTTCGGCCTGCTTTCCCTGCCGCTCATCTCATGGTACTTCCCTGCGGAAGACATCGGCCGTATCGTACTCTTGCAGACCATTGCCGGACTGAGCATCCTGTTGCTGGGCTTGGGGCTGGACCAATCCTATATTCGCGACTATTACGCCGTTAAAGACAAGGCCGCGCTGTTCAAATCCGTTTTTTTATCGCCATTGATTCTGACTGTGGCGGTTGTGGTTTTAGTGTTACTGATAAACGCATCATGGCCGTCTGAAATCATTTTTGACATCCCCAGTGCAAATTTGGGGATTCTCTTTCTGATTTTCTTGGCCACTACGCTGATTACCCGTTTTTTAGCCTTGATTTTGCGGATGAAAGAGCAAGCATTGGCTTTTTCCGTCAGTCAGCTTGCGCCGAAATTCTTGATTTTGGTGTTGGTTTTTGCCGTGATTGCTTCCGGCTTGCCTACCAATACTACTTCGCTGGTTTTTACCTACACCGCAGCCCAAGTGCTGACCGTTGTACTGTTGATATATCAGCTGCGCCAAGACCTGCAAGCCGTTTCCCATGCGAAATGGTCGTCCGAGCTGCATCGGGACGGACTGCGCTACGGCCTGCCGCTGGCATTCGGTAACTTGGCCTATTGGGGCCTGACTTCGATTGACCGCTTTGTCCTCAAAGACATCTCGGGTTTGGACGAATTGGGCATTTATTCGATGGCAGTCAGCTTTGGTGCCGTCGCCCTGATTTTCCAAAGTGTGTTTTCCACCATTTGGGCGCCTTTGGTGTTCAAATGGGTAGAAGAAAAAACCAATCTGGACAAAATCGGCGATATCACGCTTTCCATGACCGTCCTCATCAGCGCAATGATTTGCCTCATTGGGATTTTCTCGCCGATGGTGACTTGGATACTGCCGGAAAAATACACGCAGGTTCAATTTATCCTGCTCTCGTGTATGCTCTTCCCCCTGTTTTACACGCTGACCGAAGTCAGCGGCATCGGTTTGAACGTTGTCCGCTCGACTTGGCTGATTACCGTCATCAACATCGTTGCCTTTATCGCCAATACCGCCCTGCTCTATCTGCTGGTACCGAAATTCGGTGCAAAAGGTGCGGCTATGGCCAGCGCAACGGCTTTTTGGCTGTTTTTCATCTTTAAAACCGAATTCTCTTCACGCCTGTGGCAGCCTTTGCCGCGCCTGAAGATTTATACCAACTCAACGCTCTGCCTGATAATCTGCCTTGCCTATACTTGGCTGGGTACGCGCGACAACTACATCTGGTTTGCGCTGGCATGGGCAGTCGGACTGGGTTTCCTGTTCCTAAAATACAAACACGCACTATTTGCCGCGACCGAAAAAATCAAAGCCAAATTAAACCGTTCGGCAAAATAGCCAACCTGAGATTCATGTCTCTACGATAACAACAGAACGACTATGAAAATAAAACGTCTAAATTTATACACTTACATCCTATACATCATGTTTACAGCTTATATGCTGGGGCCCGCGCTGTCTTTTAAAATCGGCGTACCGCGCATCGATAATCCTTTATCGTTGTTGTTCGTATTGATTGGCCTTGCCGTATTCTTTTTGGAGGGCAAGCATATTCCGCGCAAAATTTTTGTCATGCTCTGCGCCCTGGCCGCCATGTGTATTTGGCCGGCCATCCACATGGGCATTACATCGCTGATACCGACTCAATACATGGACATCTTGTTTTTTATGGCGGTGCCGGTTTTTTTCTACTTGTTTTACCAAGTGCTTATGCGCGCTGAAGATCCATTGGGCGTTATTCAGAAGTTTTTATTGGTCTTTGCCCTTTATGTTGCCATTCCACCATTTGTGGAATTGATTACCGGCATTCAGTTTGTCAGTGCCAGTGATGAACTGGCCATTAAAGAAGGCTCGCTCAAAGGGCTGTTTTTCAACCCCAACAACCTTGCTGCCACTGCGGTTTGCCTCGCACCCGCCATCCTATTTTTCTTTCAACTGCAAGGACGCAAACACAAAGAGAAACTACTGGGCTGGGGATTATATTTACTACTAGGTATGGCCATTTTTGTTTGCGTATCACGCACAGCTATTGCCTGCTACCTTTTGATTTCACTCATTTATATAGCTTATCGTAAAAATGGTTTTATTACCGTTATTGCCACAGGACTGCTCGCGTTAATATTATCGATGATTCCATCCCGTGTCATCGCGGAATTTTTGCTGTCACTTAACGGCAACCCTTTTCTTGAACGTTTTTCCAGCCGCGTGTACCTTTTTCTATTCGATTTAGACAGCGACAACTCTGTGTCCTACCGTCAGGAGATTTACAACTATTTTTGGAATAATCCGCCCCTGTTGCTAACCGGCTACGGACCAAAAAATTTTCGCGACTATTTTGGCGGCCACTTGAGTAACAGCCTAGGTTTTGAAAATCCGCACAGTTTCATCATCGAACTGTATTTGGGTTTCGGCATAATTTCCCTGCTCGGTTTTATTGCATTTGTAGCGTTTTATTTCCTCTACACTGCCTCAAGCCGTGCACTAACCAACAAATCACGCGTACTGGCTTGGGTAACTTTGGGCATTTTCTTGTTGGCAGGTTTTATTCCGTCCACCATTTTGCGTATGCCCTTCATCTGGCTACCTTGCCTGCTGATTTACATTTACAGCGCATTTGTCGCATCCAAATTACAAAATCAGGCCGCTTACACATATAGCTATACCCCATCTAAAACAAAGGGAATATCATGAAAATCACCCTGACTACCTCCATGTCTGGCCTCGGTGGCACTGAAAACGCCACTTTCCGCCTTGGTCGCCTGCTCAAACAACGCGGACACGATATCGTATTGGCCTCTTCAGACGGCCCTTTGATTCAGGAAGCGCAAGCATTGGGCATCCGTTGGCAGCCGATTGATTTTTACCAAGGTGGTCTTTTGGGTTACGTCAAAGGCATGTTTGCCTATATGAAACTGCTGAAAAAAGAGAAGCCCGATGTGATTCACTGCCAAATGGCACGTATCGTTCCGGCCTGCGCCATTGCGGCCAAGTTTGCCTCGCCGAAAACCAAAGTGTTCTACCACGCGCGCGGCCTTGATCCGGAAACTTATCCGAAAATTGCCAAGCTTTTCGACAAGCTGGGCGTGTACATCATCGGCAACTGCAAACACGAACGTGAAAAACTCATCCGTTACGGTTTCCCTGCCAACCGCATCACCTACACCTACAATGCCCTGCACAAAGTAGATTTCATTCCTGAAAAAACAGTCAAAGACTATGTCCAACTGGGCACGCTTTCCCGTTTGGACACCGTCCGCGCTGTACATCTGATGTTGGATATTTTGAAGAAAATGGTTGACCGCGGTATGCCTGTACGCCTCAATGTTGCAGGTATCGGCGAAGAAATGGACAACCTCAAAGCCCAAGCCAAACGTTTGGGCATTGAAGATAAAGTCACCTTCCTCGGCGGCGTCCGCGACTTGACCGGCTACTTCAAAGAAGTCGATATTTTGGTGAACACACCGCATTGCGTGGGCGACCACGGCGCAGGTGTCGGCAACAATATTTTGGAAGCCGGCCTTTACGACACGCCTGTCGTAACCTACAACATGGCGGGCATTGCGGAAATGGTCATTACCGGCCAAACCGGCTACTGCATTCCTTTCGGCGATGACGAAGCATTTATCGAAGCCGTCGATACACTCATCAAGCATCCAGAGTTGCGCGGTCAAATGGGTAAAGCCCTGCACAAACACGTCGAAACCTTATGCTCCGACGACGAAATCTACCGCACCACCATGGCTGCGTACGAAATGTAAGGCTGTCTGAAACATGAACATTACCATCGTCGCCCCTTATTGCTCACTGCCGTCCGAACCGCATTTCAACCGCTTCTGGTATCTTGCCGAGCTGTTGTCGCAGTCGCATAACGTGTTGCTGATTACCAGCAACTTCAAGCACTACGACAAATCTTTCAGACGGCCCGAAGATGCCAAGGCCGCCTCACAAGGCCGTCTGAAAGTCATGCTGTTGGAAGAAAGCGGATACAGCAAAAACGTGTCTTTAGGACGCTTGGCCAGCCATCACCACTTCGTCAAACATTTTGAAAAATGGTTGGAAAACTGCCGTCCGGGCGAACAAGACGTCGTCTTTTCCGCCTATCCGCTGATTGCCACCAACCTGCTGTTGGGCAAACACAAAGCGCGTTTGGGCTACAAACTGATTGTCGATGTGCAGGACGTATGGCCGGAGTCTTTCTCCTCGGTCGTACCTTTTTTGAAAAAAGTACCACACAACCTGCTGCCCTTTGCTTCACGCGCCAACCAAGCCTACCGCTACGCCGACGCGCTGGTTGCCGTATCACAGACTTATCTCGACCGCGCCAAAGAAGCCAATCCGAACGTACCCGGCGAAGTCGTCTATATCGGTGCCGACTTTCCGAAACTCGATGCCGCGCCTGCCAAAGATTTTGGTGACGACAAAACCCGCTTTTTCTACTTGGGTACGCTCAGTTACAGCTATGATGTGGAAACCGTGTGCAAAGGCGTTCTCAAGCTGTTGGACGCCGGCGAAAACGTCGAGTTGCACATCATGGGCGGCGGCCCTGATTTGGACAGGCTCAAACAATACGCCTGCGACGACATCAAGTTTTACGGCTACATTCCCTATGCCGAAATGATGTCGGTTGCCAAGGGCTGCGACATTGCCATCAACGCCATCCAGTCCTATTCAATGGCATCGATTACCAACAAACTCTCCGACTATATGGCTTTGCAAAAACCGATTCTGAACAGCCAGGTCAACGACGAAGTTGCCAAAGTCCTTACCCTGCTGCCGCATGCGAACTACCGTTCCGGCGATGTGGACGGTTTCGTTCAAGCCGCCAAAGATATTTTGAAGCGCAAAAACGATCCTGTTCAGTCCGAAGAAATCGTCCGCCGTTTCAAGCGCGACGTTGCCTATCAAAAAATCGTCAACCTGATTGAAAGATTAGCTCATGAATAAATTTTTCAAACGCCTGTTTGACATTGTCGCCTCCGCTTCAGGACTGATTATCCTGTCGCCTGTGTTTTTGATTTTGGTGTACCTCATCCGTAAAAACCTAGGCTCGCCCGTGTTCTTCATCCAAGAGCGGCCGGGCAAAGATGGCAAGCCTTTTAAAATGATTAAATTCCGCTCCATGCGCGATGCAATCGACAAAGACGGCAACCCACTGCCGGACAGCGAACGCCTGACCGATTTCGGCAAAAAATTACGTGCCACCAGTTTGGACGAACTTCCTGAATTATGGAATGTCTTAAAAGGTGAGATGAGTCTAGTTGGCCCTCGTCCGCTGCTGATGCACTATCTGCCGTTGTACAACGACTTTCAAAACCGCCGCCACGAAATGAAACCGGGCGTGACCGGTTGGGCTCAAGTCAATGGCCGCAACGCCATTTCATGGGATGAAAAATTCGCCCACGATGTTTGGTACATCGACAACTTTAGCTTTTGGCTGGATATCAAAATTTTGTTCCTGACAGTTAAAAAAGTCTTCGTCAAAGAAGGCATCTCAGCCGAAGGGGAAGCCACAATGCCTTATTTCACGGGTAACAAAACTGATGAAAAAAAATAATATACTGATTCTGTCGGCAGGTCGCCGTGTCGAATTGGTGCAGGACTTTCAAACCGAAGCCGCACGTTTTTCAGACGGTATCGGCGTTTTTGCCACTGACCTCAACCCCCACATGTCTTCTGCCTGCCATGTTGCCGACCGCACTTTCAGCGTGCCGCGTATCGATGCAGCCGAATACATTGACAGCATTTTCGAGTTGGCCAAACAACACGACATCGGTCTGATTGTGCCAACCATCGATACCGAGCTGCTCAAACTGGCCGAAGCACGTGACCGTTTTGAAGCTGAAGGAATACATATTGTCATTTCCGATGCAAAACTGATTACCCTGTGCCGCGACAAGCGCCTGACCTCAGGCCTGTTTGCACAATACAGCATCCGTTCGCCTGAAATTTACGAACGGGACCGCCTGGTTTTCCCATGTTTTACCAAGCCTTATGACGGCAGCCGCGCCATCGGTGCGAAAAAAATCAACACACCGGCTGATTTGACTGTCGACATTACCGAAGACCCGAAAATGATGTTCACCCAATACATCGATATCGAGAATACTTTTTCCGAATTTACCGTCGATATGTATTACGACCGTCAAGGCCGTCTGAAATGCGCCATTCCTCGTGAACGTTTGGAAGTGCGCACCGGCGAAGTCAGCAAAGGCGCAACCCGACGCAATGCCCTGTATAAAGAGCTGGTTGAAAAAATGGCCGTATTGGAAGGCGCACGCGGCTGCATTACCGCGCAATTCTTCGTCAGCAAAACCGACAGCACGACCTACGGCGTGGAAATCAACCCTCGTTTCGGCGGCGGTTTCCCGCTGACTTACGCCGCAGGCGGCAACTATCCGGGCTGGCTGATTCAAGAATACATCGGCGGCCAAGACATCCCTTTCTCCGACGACTGGGAAAACAATTTAATCATGCTTCGTTATGATGCTAAGATTTTGGTAAGAGAACATGATTAAACCGGAAGAATCCGTCATCGTCTTCGATCTTGACGATACGCTTTACTCTGAGTACGACTACAAATGCTCCGGAATACAGGCAGTTGTAGGGACAATTACGTCGCTTTACCCACAATACGATGCCGACGTACTAAATGAAATTGCAGACAATAAAAGTAAAGACTGGCTCGAAAATTTGTGTCATCATTGCAAATTAAACGAACTAGAGAAACAATCACTTTTGTGGCAATATCGACTACACAGGCCTGTTATCCGACCCTATGTCGAACCGTCTTTTTTACAGAAGCTGATGCGCCCTTTTGCCGCACGCGCCCTGATTACAGACGGCCGCAGTCTGACACAGCGTTTGAAAATACAGGCCTTGGGTTTGACCGATTTGTTTGACAACGTTTTGATTTCAGAAGCCATGCAATCGGAAAAACCCGACGATAAGCGTTTTGTCTTCCTGCAAAACAAATATCCAGCTGCAAAACGTTTCATCTACATCGGCGACAACATCAAAAAAGATTTTGTCGCACCCAACAAACTGGGTTGGCTCTCCATAGGCATCATGCCTAAGCCGCACAATATTCATCAAGCCGATCCCGAGCAATACGGTCGTGAATACCAGCCCACCCTTTGGATAAACACCCTGGAAGAATTGGCTACACTGACAACTTCCGCCACCGAAAAAGCAAATGCATAAGGGACATTTCTCCATGAAAATCTTATTTATGGGTCGTAAACAGGTTTCCGCCAACCTGCTTCGTTTTTTGACCAAACAAGACCATATCGAAATCGTCGGTGTCTTGACCGACAGCCATCTGCAAGGCTCGCCGACCACGGCTGCCGCGCAGGAATTGGGCTTACCCCTGTACACCTTCGATACGGCTTTGGAAGCAATGCGAGAAGGCCGTCTGAAATACGATTTGGGCTTGTCTGTCCTTTACTGGCGCAAGCTGCGTGATGAATTCCTGAGCATTCCGACTTTAGGCACGATCAACTTCCACCCTGCGCTGTTGCCCGAATACAAAGGCACAGGCGGCTACAACCTAGCCATCATGGACGAGCTGAACGAATGGGGCAATACCGCCCACTACGTCGATGCTTCCATCGATACCGGCGAAATCATCGAAGTGGATCGTTTCCCTATCGAAGCTGAAACAGAAACCGCCCAATCGCTCGAACGCAAAACCATGCAGGCATTGGAAGATTTCGCGCGACGCATCATCACCCGCGCCATCGAGTCAAAAACCAAATTGCCGACTACGCCAAACATCGGTGGCCGCTACGTCAGCCGTGATGAGATGGAAGCCATGAAGCAAATCCGCGACGGCGACGATGTGGAGAAAAAAATCCGTGCGTTTTGGTTCCCGCCTTACGACGGCGCATACGTCGAAATCAAAGGTCAGAAATACACCCTGATCAACCGCCAACTGCTGGAAGAAATCGCCCCCAAAGGCTCAACCAGTCTTTTCGCAGGAAAAACAAATGCTTAATATATCACTCTCCCCATGGCCAAGCTTTACTCAAGAAGAAGCCGATGCCGTTTCCAAAGTCCTGCTGTCCAACAAAGTCAACTACTGGACAGGTATGGAATGTCGCGAATTTGAAAAAGAATTTGCTGCTTTTGTCGGCACACAATACGCCGTCGCCCTTTCCAACGGTACGTTGGCTTTGGACGTAGCCTTCAAAGCAATGGGCATAGGCCAAGGCGATGATGTGATTGTCACTTCGCGCACTTTCTTGGCTTCCGCATCCTGCATCGTGACCGCCGGTGCAAATCCTGTGTTCGCCGATGTCGATTTGAACAGCCAAAACATCAGCGCCGAAACCATCAAAGCCGCTTTGACGCCAAACACCAAAGCCATCATCGTGGTTCACCTTGCCGGTATGCCGGCCGAAATGGACGACATTATGGCGTTGGCAAAAGAACATAACTTGTGGGTTATCGAAGACTGCGCCCAAGCGCACGGTGCGAAATACAAAGGCAAATCCGTCGGCTCTATCGGCCACGTCGGTGCTTGGTCGTTCTGCCAAGACAAAATTATGACCACCGGCGGCGAAGGCGGCATGGTCACCACCAACGACAAAGAGCTGTGGAGCAAAATGTGGTCGTACAAAGACCACGGCAAAAGCTACGATGCCGTGTACAACCGCGAACACGCACCCGGTTTCCGCTGGTTGCACGAAAGCTTCGGCACCAACTGGCGCATGATGGAAATGCAGGCTGTCATCGGCCGCATCCAGCTCAAACGTATGCCCGAATGGACTGCCCGCCGTCAAGCGCACGCCGCCAAACTGGCTGAAAGCTTGGGCAAATTTGCCAGCATCCGTTTGGTCGAAGTGGCCGACTACATCGAACACGCGCAATACAAGTTCTACGTTTTCGTCAAACCTGAACACATGAAAGACGGCTGGACACGCGACCGCATCGTCAACGAACTGACCGCGCGCAAAGTCCCATGCTATCAAGGCAGCTGCTCAGAGGTGTATTTAGAAAAAGCCTTCGATGACACGCCTTGGCGTCCGAAAGAGCGTTTGAAAAACGCTGTCGAGTTGGGCGACACCAGCCTGATGTTCTTGGTGCACCCAACCCTGACCGATGAAGAAATTGCGTTCTGCAAAGAAAACATCGAAGCCGTATTGACTGAAGCCACGGCATAATCATTTTCAGACGGCCTGCAACTTCAGGCCGTCTGAAAAAATAAAACAGCCTGCTTCAAACAATCCGTACCAAGCCACATTACAACACTCAGACACAAGAAATATAAAATGAACTTGGAAACCCTGCTGGCTCTGCCGCGCAACCTTAAAAAAACCTTCTTCGTCATCCACGATATCTTGATGATATTCGTGGCGTTTTGGTTTGCCCAAAGCCTCAAAGTGCAATATTCCGACGAATGGTTGAGTATCGCCAACTGGCTGGCTTTCGGCAGCACCGCTGTGCTGACCATTATCCTTTTCATCCGTATCGGCCTCTATCGCGCCGTCACGCGCTTTGTCAGCATCCGCGTCCTGACCGCCGCCGCATTCGGCAGCATCATTTCAGCGGTCTTGTTCTGCCTGACCACCCTGATTTTTGAACAAAAACTACACCTTGCCCTGCCCATCGTCTATTTCTTGGTCTTGGTGGTTGGCGTTACCAGCTCGCGCATGATCCTGCGTGCGATTCTGACCGATCATCACCGCAAACAAATGACCCCCGTCATCATCTACGGCGCAGGCCAATCCGGCCGCCAATTACTGGAAGCCATCAAACAGGTTAACGAATACTCGGCCATCGCCTTTGTCGATGACAACCCGAAAATCCAACGTACCGTCATCTATGACCTTGCCGTCTACAACCCCAACGAAATCCCGATGCTGATCAGCCGCTACGGCGTCCGCAAAATTCTGCTGGCGATTCCAAGTTCTACGCCTGAAGAACGCAAAGACATCATCCGCCGCCTCGAAGCATACAAATGCGAAGTCCTGACCATTCCGGGCATGAAAGATTTGGTCGACGGTAAAATCAACGTCAGCTCATTGAAAAAAATCTCTGTGGTCGATTTGCTCGGCCGCGCACCTGTGGCACCGCGCCCTGAATTAATGAGCGCCGACATCAGCGACAAAGTCGTGATGGTGACCGGCGCAGGCGGCTCTATCGGCTCCGAACTTTGCCGTCAGATTCTCAACTGCCGTCCGACCAAACTGCTGTTGTTTGAATTGTCCGAATTTGCCCTATACAGCATAGACAAAGAATTGCGCGAAACCCAAGCCGCGCAAGGCAGCCAAGTCGAAATCGTACCGCTTTTGGGTTCGGTTCAAAACAAAGAACGCCTTAGCAGCATCATGAAGGCCTATCACGTCGACACCGTCTACCATGCCGCAGCCTATAAACACGTCCCTATGGTTGAGTTCAACACCATAGAAGGCATTCAAAACAACGTGTTCGGCACACTCTGCTGCGCGCAGGCTGCCGTAGATGCAGGCGTTTCCACCTTTGTTTTGATTTCCACCGACAAAGCCGTCCGACCGACCAATACCATGGGTGCCAGCAAACGCATGGCCGAACTCTGCCTGCAAGCCCTTGCCGCCGAGCCGGAACAAAAAACACGCTTCTGCATGGTGCGTTTCGGCAATGTATTGGGTTCGTCCGGCTCCGTTGTCCCCGTATTTGAAAAACAAATTGCCGAAGGCGGCCCGATTACCCTGACCCACCAAGACATTACCCGCTACTTCATGACCATTCCCGAAGCAGCGCAACTGGTTATCCAAGCCGGCGCAATGGGTAAAGGTGGCGACGTATTCGTCCTCGACATGGGCGAATCCGTCAAAATCATCGACCTTGCCCGTCAAATGATTGTCCTCAGCGGCCTCAAAGTCAAAGATGAGCAACACCCACACGGCGACATCGAAATCAAGATTACCGGCCTGCGCCCAGGCGAGAAACTTTATGAAGAACTGCTCATCGGCGATGAGGTGCAAAAAACCACTCATCCCCGTATTATGACCGCCAGTGAAGTAATGCTTCCATGGACGCAATTATCTGACATACTGTCGGAACTCCATACTGCCTGCCTAAAAAGCGACCAAGACAGCCTGCGCCAGCTTCTGCTGCGTGCACCGACAGGCTTCGTACCTAAAGACGGTATCTGCGATTTGGTTTGGCAACAAAACAATAATGCCGTCTGAACATTTTCAGACGGCCCGGACACCATCCCGCAAGGACTACTACATGAAAAAAACGCTCTCCCTACTTGCTCTATTAGCACTGACTGCCTGTAACAGCACGACAATT
Source organism: Neisseria sp. P0001.S007 (assembly GCF_051963655.1). Lineage (NCBI taxonomy): Bacteria > Pseudomonadati > Pseudomonadota > Betaproteobacteria > Neisseriales > Neisseriaceae > Neisseria > Neisseria sp. P0001.S007. The sequence continues at coordinate 115,030 of NZ_JBQCUB010000003.1, forward strand.
ATTCCTGGTTCAACCATCAAAACCAGAACCAAAACCATTGTTTACACCGATACCGACACCGCAGCCGATACCAACCTCGACAGCCGCGTTGCCGTTTACCCCATCACGCCCAACCTGATTGAAAAAATGCGCAAGCCGCCGGTACTTTCCCAAAACAACCAAGGTTTGGAGCAAAGCAAAAGTGCTTACCGCTACCGCATCGGCAGCGGCGACGTCCTCAATATCATGGTTTGGGCGCACTCCGACCTCAACTCCCCTATCCAGCAAAGCAACCCGCAAACCAACCAAGTCAGCCGCGGTGCCTGGGTAGATGAGGGCGGTTACATAACTTACCCATTGGCAGGCAAAATTCAAGCCAAAGGCAAAACTTTGGACGAATTGCAAAATACCCTGACCAACCTTCTGAAACGCTACATCAAAAATCCTCAAGTAGCCATCAACGTTACCGAATTCCGTTCGCAACGCATTTCAGTATCCGGTGCCATCAACCAAGCAGGTCAGCTGCCGATTACCAATATCCCGATGACCATTTTGGACGCCATCAACCAGGCTGGCGGTGTCACCCAAAGTGCCGACACCCAACACATCAAATGGACGCACAACGGCGTCGACCGCACCCTCTCCCTGCAAGACATGCTGCAATACGGCGATATGTCGCAAAACCATCTTCTCAGCCATGGCGACATCGTTTACGTTCCTAACAGCAGCAACAACAAAATCTACATCATGGGTGAAGTCGGCAAACAAGCCACCCTGCCGATCGGCAATCACGGCCTCAACCTGACCCAAGCGCTCGGCGAAGTCGGCGGCATGAACCAAAACTATGCTGATGCAACCGGCGTATTCGTGATCCGCCGCGCACCTGAAGATGCGGCCAAACCTATCCACATCTACCAGCTCAACCTGAAAGATGCGACTTCTTACGCGCTGGGCAGCGAATTCAAACTGCGTTCGGAAGATACCGTTTACGTTACCGCCGCCCCGGTTACCCGTTGGAACCGCGTAATGTCACAAATTACCAACTCCATCAGCAACGTCAACACCCTCGACAATACATTTAAATAAACAGTGGTTCCTGCTGTCAGACCCTTGTTTGACAGCAGGATACAAAATTACGCACAATCCAAACCAATTACATAAACGGCATACAAAAGCCGTACACACCACATAAACGGAAAAGCAGTATCTTATAGTCTGACTCACGCTTTTTTCAGACCATAAACCGAAAACAATATCATGTACCACAACATACTCATCGTCTGCCTAGGCAACATCTGCCGCTCCCCTACAGCAGAGCGGATCATGCAGAAAAAACTACCCGGCCATCAAATCAGCAGCGCCGGCATAAAAGCACTGACAGGGAAGGATGCCGATTTCCAAGCCATTAAAACCGCACTCAAACACGGCGTTATCGTTGCAGGCCATACGGCACGCCAGCTGACCGCCCAAATGTGCGAACAGGCCGATTTGATTCTTGTGATGGAGCCCAGTCAAATCGATATGGTGGCCGACATCCATTCGCCGGCACGCAGCAAAACCATGCTGTTTGCCCAATGGTTGCCTAAAAAAACCGTACCTGACCCATACAAACAAAGCAGCGAAATGTTTGAAGCCGTTTTTGAACAGCTCAATGCTGCCGCAGACACTTGGAAAACCAAACTAAACGGAAAAACTCAACCGGTATAAAACCGGCATGAACAAGAAAGCAAGCAATGAAAAAAACGACCTACATACCTTACAGCGCAGACAACGACGAAATCGACTTCGGCCAACAGCTGCGCGTCATTTGGACAAATAAATACAAAATCCTCGCTGCCCTGCTTGCAGGCGGCATTCTTGGCGCAGCCTTTAGCTTGGCATCCACTCCGCAATACCGTGCCGACGCCATGCTGGAAATTGAAACGCGACAAAACCAAATCCTGACCGAAATCAACAGCATCTTCAACAATCAAACCACGCCGTCTGAAGCAGAAGTCGAGCTGGTTCAATCACGCTTAGTGCTGGGTAAAACCGTTGACGACCTTCAACTTGACCAAGAAGTCAAAGCCAAATACACACCCGTTATCGGCAGCCTGATGCACAACATCAGCGGCGACCCCGATCCTAAATTGACCGTCGGCAGCTTTACCGTACAAGACGAATGGTTCAACAAAACCTTCACGCTGACCGCCAAAAGCAACAAGGCCTATACCCTTACCCTGCCTGACAAACGCGTCGTCGAAGGCAAGGTCGGCGTGCCTCTGAAAATCAACAATCACACCACCCTCAAAATCGATCAAATCTTGGCCAATCCGGGTCAAGAATTTGCGTTGACCAAGTTCTCCCGCATCAGTGCGATCGAAAACATCCAAAACAAACTGGCGGTCATCAGCAAAGGTAAAACCAGCCCCATCATCAACCTTGCCTTTACCGGCACCGACCCTAAACGTACCAGCGTCATCCTCAACAGCATTGCCGACAACTACGTTGCGCAAAACCGTGAACGCGACGTCCAAGTTGCATCCAGCGGTTTGGCCTTCATCAGCGAAGAATTGCCACGCTTGAAAGAAACCTTGCAAGACGCTGAAAACAAACTCAATGCCTACCGCCAACAATCAGGCTCTCTCGACATTCCGCTCGAGTCCAAAGGTGCATTGGAAAGCCTGACCGGCATCGAAACCCAAATTACCCTGCTCAAAACCGAAGAAGCAGGTTTGGCCGAGCTGTACACGCCGGAACACCCTTCCTATAAAGCCGTATTGGACAAACTTGCCGTCCTCGAGCGTGCTAAAAACAAAATTAATCAACAAATTGCCGAGTTACCGAATACCCAACAAGAAGTTATCCGCCTGACCCGAGACGTAGAAACCAACCAGGCTACCTACGTCCAACTGTTGAGTAAACAACAAGAACTCAACATCATGAAAGCCAGTGCGCAAGGTAATGTCCGCATCGTCGATTATGCCTATGTCCCTGAAAACCCCGTTGCACCGCGCAAAGCCGTCATCACGTTCCTGAGCGCACTTGCCGCAGGCTCATTGACCGCTTTGTGGCTGATGATTCGCAACCGCATGAAAAACGGCATTACTTCATCTGCAGAAATCGAAAACCTCAATTTGGAAGTCGTCGCTCTTGTTCCGCACTCCAAAACCCAGCAAAAACGCGACTTCTTCAAAAGCAAATTCAAGAAAACCGGCGGCCGTTCCAACTATCTGCTGGCCAGTGAAGACCGCGCCGATACTGCCGTCGAAGCCATCCGCGCCCTGCGCACCAACATCTACTTCTCCATGCTGGACGCACCTAACAACGTCCTCATGATTACCGGTGCCGCGCCTGAAGCAGGTAAATCCTTTATCTCGGCCAACCTCGCCACCGTAATGGCACAATCCGGCAAACGCGTTCTGCTTATCGATACCGATATGCGCAAAGGCTACCTCGACCGACTCTTCGGCCTTACCCCCGAGTTCGGCTTGTCTGACATCCTCGACGGCAAAGCCGCTCCGGCCAAAGCCGTACAAGAGACCGGCATTGAAAACCTCCACCTCATCAGCAGCGGCAGCTATCCTAGCAATCCGTCCGAGCTTTTGATGGACAAACGTTTCAACGAGTTGCTCACCCACGCGCGCCAACGCTACGATTACGTCATCTTGGACACGCCGCCCGTATTGGCCGTGACCGACGCCGTCATCATCGGCCAACATGCAGGCACCGTCCTGATGATCAGCCGTTATGCACACACGCGTGCACGAGAGCTTGAGGCCAGCGTTGAACGCCTCAAACAAAACCACATCAACATCAAAGGTGTCGTCCTCAACGGTATGAAGCGCGAAGCCAACAACAGCTACGACTACTACGCCTACGATGCCTACCATTCCGGTAACAATAAATCATAAACCGAAGCAGGCCGTCTGAACTTTCAGACGGCCTAAGGCTTTTTAAACGGCACAAAAAATTTTTCACAAACGCCGCCCTTGCACCCCAAAGCCGTTTGTTTTAAAGTAAGCCCCGTTCCCATATGGAAGAGAAACATGAAAATTACCGTCATCGGCGCAGGTTCGTGGGGTACAGCTCTCGCGTTGCACTTTGCGCACCACAACAATGAAGTTGCACTTTGGACACGCAATCCCGACCAAATCCGCACCCTGCAAGCAGATCGCGAAAACAAACGCGGCCTGCCCGGCTTCCCTTTCCCTGAGTCCCTGACCGCTCATGCCGATTTGGGAGAAGCGCTGAAAGACAGCCAACTTGCCCTGATCGTCACCTCCGTAGCCGGACTCAGAAGCAGCGCCGAGTTGCTCAAACAGCATAACGCCGCCGATATTCCCGTTCTCGCCGCCTGCAAAGGTTTTGAACAAGATACCGGCCTTTTGACTTTCCAAGTACTGAAAGAAGTCCTGCCTAACAATAAAAAAATCGGCGTTCTCTCAGGACCGAGCTTTGCCCAAGAACTTGCAGCACAACTACCTTGCGCCGTCGTGCTTGCCTCCGAAAACAAAGACTGGGTGGAGGAAACCACTGCCCAACTGAACACCAACGTGATGCGTCTGTACGGCAGCACCGACGTCATCGGCGTCGCTGTGGGCGGTGCCGTTAAAAACGTCATGGCAATTGCCACCGGCCTTTCAGACGGCCTCGAATACGGCCTCAATGCACGCGCAGCCTTAGTAACACGCGGCCTTGCCGAAATCACCCGCCTTGCCATCGCCATGGGCGCACAACCTAAAACCATGATGGGCTTGGCAGGCATCGGCGACCTTATCCTAACCTGTACCGGCGCACTCTCGCGCAACCGCCGCGTCGGCCTCGGCCTCGCAGAAGGCAAAGAGTTGCATCAAGTGCTTGTTGAAATCGGCCACGTTTCCGAAGGCGTCAGCACCATTGAAGAAGTCTTCAACACCGCTGCCAAATACCAAATCGATATGCCCATCACTCAAACCCTGCTACAACTCATCCGCAAAGAAATGACCCCGCAGCAAGTCGTTGAACGACTGATGGAACGAAGCGCGCGCTTCGAATAAACGGTCGCGCCGTCTGCCATTCAGACGGCCTGACGCACAATATGGCGGCCATCAGGCCGTCTGAAGGGAAACACATGAACCAATCACTGAACAATCTGGAAATCAACGTTTACCAACTTGTCCAAAAATTTGAAACGCTGGTTTCAGAAAACCGCCGTCTCAACGAAGAAATCGACAGACTCAAACTCGAGCAAGAGCAACAAAAACACCAACACGACGCTGCCATTGACGAACTTAGTGAAGCCTTGCTGGTTCAAGTCGGCAAACTCAAAGAAGACCTGCAAAGCAAAATTGACAACCTGACTGCCGAAAAAGAAAACTACCGCAACGCGCTGGCCCAAAGTGCAGACCAAATCCGCAGCCTCATTGCCCGATTGCCCCAAGAAACACAACAATAAAAGGATGCCTCGTGAGTATCGAACAAGTCAATCTCGACATCATGAATGTCAACTTCACCATCAACACGCCGAGTGAAGAAAAAGCCACCCTCCTGCAAGCCGTTGAAATGCTAAACAAAAAAAGCGATGCGATTAAAGAAAGCGGCCGCATCGTCGGCACGGACAAAATCGTCGTCATGGCAGCCCTCAACGTTGTACACGACCTCTTGAAAGCCACCCTCAACGACGATTTGGCAATCGGTGAATTTGAGCGTAGAATAACCGACATGAACAACGCGTGCCAAAAAGCACTGGCGCGCTTGGAGTAAAACTGATTTTCCCCTTTTCCCTGCGGTGTTCGCGAAGGCATACATTCCTTTGAACCAATACGTTCGCTTTAGGTTGCCGGGAGCTGTAGTGGGCGCGAGCGTCCGTTTATCGGACGCACCCGAAACTACCCGAGGTGACCGCCTTGTCAGCAAGGTTCAAGCGGATTCAGCCTAAACGGCACTCGTGGGGATTCCCTAAAAAAGCCATACCGACAGGTGTGGCTTTTCCCTTTCCAAGTAAAGACTTTCGTAAAGATTTCCGGCCGTCTGAAAAAACCGCATATTCATGCATCAAACACGTTCGATTAAGATTGACAAAAACCAATCTCCTCTTTAAAATCCATAACTTTCTATATATATCTGGATTCCAACCATGAAAACCTTCTCTGCAAAACCCCACGAGGTGAAGCGCGAATGGTTCGTCATTGACGCAGAAGACAAAGTTCTGGGTCGTGTCGCAGCCGAAGTCGCACACCGTCTGCGCGGCAAACACAAACCCGAATACACCCCTCACGTTGATACCGGCGACTACATCATCGTCATCAACGCAGACAAACTGCGCGTGACCGGTGCTAAATTCGAAGACAAAAAATACTTCCGTCACTCTGGTTTCCCAGGCGGCATCTACGAGCGTACTTTCCGTGAAATGCAAGAGCAATTCCCTGGCCGCGCTTTGGAACAAGCCGTAAAAGGCATGTTGCCTAAAGGTCCTCTGGGCTACGCCATGATCAAAAAACTGAAAGTGTACGCCGGCGCCGAACACGGCCACGCTGCACAACAACCTAAAGTTTTGGAACTGAAATAATAAGGACACGACATGAACGGTAAATACTACTACGGCACAGGCCGCCGCAAAAGTTCAGTGGCTCGTGTATTCTTGACTAAAGGTACCGGCCAAATCATCGTAAACGGCCGCCCCGTTGACGAATTTTTCGCACGTGAAACCAGCCGCATGGTTGTACGTCAACCTCTGGTTTTGACTGAAAATGCCGAATCTTTCGACATCAAAGTTAACGTAACCGGTGGTGGCGAAACTGGTCAATCCGGCGCCATCCGTCACGGCATCACCCGTGCACTGATCGACTTCGATGCAGCTCTGAAACCAGCCCTGTCTCAAGCAGGCTTCGTTACTCGCGATGCTCGTGAAGTTGAACGTAAAAAACCTGGTTTGCGCAAAGCACGTCGCGCAAAACAATTCTCCAAACGTTAATACGTTTTCAGAATCGAATCAAAAAGCCTTGCTTTGCAAGGCTTTTTTCATTTATCAAACAATAATCCAATATCCCCGCAATATATGATGAAAACCCTGCTCCACTACGCCAAATCATTGCTTCAGGCTGTGATTCTCTTCATCTTCTTATCCCTGATTGTCGACTGGGTGCGCAAGCCTGACCAACCTTTGCAGTCGGCAGCACAAACACTGACTTTAACCAATGGTCAAACCACTTCCCTCCAATCCTTCAGCCAAAATCGGGTTGCCGTCGTTTATTTTTGGGGCAGCTGGTGTCGTATTTGTTCATACACATCATCAACCATAGAAAAACTGCACCAAGACAATATCCCAACATTGGGCGTAGCCTTGCGCTCCGGAAGTGACGCGGACATTGCCCACCATATGCAACAAAACAATCTATCCTTTCCAAACTTCAACGATTCAGACGGCCTGATGGCTCAAAAATGGAACATAGCCGTCACACCAACCATTATCATATTAAAAGATGGCAAAATGATTCATCACACATCCGGACTTTCCAGTTATATCGGATTAAAAATCAGAATTTACTTGGCAAATATCTTCAGCTAAATTCATTGAAAATCCACTAAAAATAGGAAATCTAAAGAATAATTTCACCTGAATACATTCAAACAATTCAATTTCATAAATAAATAAACTATCGCTTTCCCAATAACATATCATTTTGTTGAGATTATAAAGAAAATAGACTAAGATATAACCATAAGAACAATTGGAAACATTATTATCAAAACAAACTGTTAGAGATTCTCATCTAATATTGTGGCAGTGATGCTTTTGTTCCCATAAACCCGGCTGCCGACGGCAGCATTAAAAAAACAGCAATATTCGCCTTTATCAATCTACCTCACGCTTCAACGGTTTGATTTTTGATAACACCGGAGACTTAGTAATGCCCAACCAATCTAAACATGCATCTATCAATATCGGTCTAATTCAGGCACGGGAAGCATTGATGACCCAATTCCGCCCTATTCTGAACCAAGCCAATATTACTGACCAGCAATGGCGTATCATCCGGCTCTTAGCGGAAAACGGCACACTCGACTTTCAAGATTTGGCCAATCAGGCCTGCATCCTTCGCCCCAGCCTGACCGGCATTCTGACCCGCTTGGAAAAAGCAGGTTTGGCCGTGCGCCTGAAGCCTTCCAACGACCAACGCCGCGTTTACCTTAAACTGACGCCCGAAGGCGAGAAACTCTATGAATCCACCGGCGCATTGGTTGACGAACGCTACGATGCGATTGAAAAAGTTCTATCCAAAGAAAAAATGGCACAACTCAAAGAACTCTTGGCAGAGCTGGCTAAAATCGAACAGGCATTAAAATAAAGAAAGCCGGATGACAGACTCAACACACACACTCAAGAGACCATTTCGAGATGCCATGGCCTCCTGTGCCGCCGGCGTACACGTCATCACGACAGACGGCGAAGCGGGACGCTATGGCATTACCATGACTGCCGTAACTGCCGTTACCGACGAGCCGCCGACGGTCATGCTGTGCATCAACCGCCAATCCGCCATCATTCCCATCCTGCAAGGCAACCGTGATTTGTGTATCAACACGCTCAACGACAGCCAGCAGGATGTCGCCGAACACTTTGCCGGACTGACCGACCTATCGCCCGAAGAACGCTTCGAATACCATATTTGGCACAGGGGACAAACCGGACAGCTCGAGGTAGAAGGCGCGCTGGCGCACCTGCACGGCAGCATTGTCGATCAACGCGAAATCGGCACGCATTACGTCTTTTTCGTTCAGATCAACGAAATCCGCAATACCGACACACAAGCACCGGCATTGCTGTATTTTCGTAGGCAATTCAAATATTTGGATAAATAAAGGTCTCAGGCCGTCTGAAACATCGGTTTCATTTTTCAGACGGCCTGAGACCTTTTCTGGCTCATACATTATAGGCACCCTCATGAAAGCAATGATACTGGCCGCCGGTCGCGGCGAACGCATGCGCCCCTTGACCGACCACACACCCAAACCCTTACTCGAAGTAGCAGGCACGCCGCTTATCGGTTGGCACTTGCGCCGCCTGCAACAGGCCGGTTTCACTGAAATCGTCATCAACCATGCCTGGCTTGGCCAACAAATCGAAGATACCTTGAAAGACGGTTCGGACTACGGCGTGCGCATTGCCTATTCTCCAGAACTCGCCGGAGGCCTGGAAACCGCCGGTGGCATTGCCACTGCCCTGCCTCTTTTGGGCGACGAGCCGTTTTTGGTCGTCAATGGCGATGTGTTGACTGACATTGATTTCCAAGCTGCACGACTGGCTGCCCAGCGTATGCAGGAACACAACCTTCTCGCCCATTTATGGCTGGTGGACAATCCACCACACCATCCCGAAGGCGACTTCGGCCTGCTTTCAGACGGCCTGGTATCCGCCTCATCTGCAGACGGCCAAGCCCTGACTTTCAGCGGCGTGGGCGTTTATCATCCCGCACTTTTCAAAGATACCCCGGCGCATCAGGCTGCCAAACTTGCCCCTCTGTTGCGTCAAGCCATGAGCCAAAGCCAAATCAGCGGCGAACACCACAACGGCCTTTGGTTGGACGTCGGCACAGTCGAACGCCTGCAAGAAGCCGACCGTGTCGCCCAAAGCTGGTAAAACAAAAGGGGCGTATCCGATACGTCCCTTTCAATATCAAAGGCCGTCTGAAAATATTGGTCAACCCATTTTTCAGACGGCCTCAATCTATCATCAAGCTTTAGCCAATTTCTTTTCTTTCTTCATTCCCAACAAGCCATTGACAATCATCACGCACAATCCCGACCAAATCAGGCCATAGCCGATCAATGCGCCTTTTTCTACCGGCTCGCCCAGCCACACAATCGACACGATAAAAAGCAATACAGGTTCCAAATAGCTCAACATACCGAACACCGCAACCTGCAACAACTGACTCGCCTTCAAATTCAAGTGCATAGATATTGCGCTATTGAAGCCTAGCAACACAATAAAGAAAATTAAAACTGGTTTGGCCGCAATCATCGCGGGTGTATCCGTTGCCAGCACAATATACGCCAACGCAAATGGCGTAATCATCATCAAATCAAAAGTCAGACCGATTAAAGAAGGCACGCCGAGTTTTCGGCGCGGCAGATAATAAAACGGATAAGTACCGAACACCCATACAGTCGTCCACGAAAACGCACCCGACCGTACCAATTCACATGCTACGCCTGCACATGCCAACGCAACGGCAACCATCTGCAATCGGTTTAAACGCTCTTTAAACCAAATCCGTCCACCCAGCATCATCGCCAAAGGAAACAGGAAATAACCCATGGCGATGTTTACCCCTTCGCCGTTGACCGGCCCCCAGACAAACAGCCACAACTGGCTGGCAAATATCGGCGTCGGCAATACAATCAACAGCCACCGCTTCCAATCGCGGCCGATATTGTTCGCAAACCGCGCCGCCGCCTGCCAACCGTTGACCATCGTCATCAGCACGCATAAAGCCGACAGCATCGCCACCATACGCCACGCAAAAATTTCCGTGCCGCTCATCGGCTGCATCCATACGCCGTACAGAAAAAGCATGGCAAACAATACATTGGACGTTATGGCCGCCAGCAAACCTTTGGATAAATTCGTCATTTCAGACAGCCTTCCTAGATAAATCAATATTGATATTGTAAAGAAAATGTGTGAAAAAATTTCTCATATTTTTTTATATAACAAAGATAATTTTTCTATTATGATTAAAAAATCAAAAAAAATTACATTCAAAGGCCGTCTGAAAACCATATTTTTGGGTTTTCAGACGGCCTTTCATTGCATCGAAGCAGTCTAATGCATCAGCCCTGCTTCACAATATCCGACAGCGGCCAGCGCGGCTTGACATTGAATGCGCCGACAGCCTGACGCTCGGCAAGACGCATCGCGCCGGCAAAGGCAATCATTGCGCCGTTGTCGGTGCAATATGCCATCGGCGGGAAATAGACGTTGATTTTTTCTTCCTGAGGTTTGGATTTGCCTTTTTCAGATGGCATTTTGACGGTTAAGCGCGAAAATTCATCACGCAGTTTCCAGTTTGCACCCACACCGCCGGCAACCACCAAAGTTCTGAAGCCGGTATCCAACAACGCTTTTTTGGCTTTGGCCGCCAATACGTCAACCACCGCATCTTGGAAAGCGCGGCAAATGTCGTTACGCGTCTGCTCGGGAATTTCATCGTTGCCTGTTTCGGCACGGACTTTTTCGACAGCGGTCAAAACGGCAGTTTTCAAACCGGAAAAGCTCATCTGCAAATCGTGCGAATGGAGCATGGGGCGTGGGAATGTGAAGGCATCAGGCGTGCCGAGTTTGGCCAGCTCGGATAATTTGGCACCGCCGGGATAAGGCAGGCCCAAAAGCTTGGCCGTTTTATCAAACGCTTCGCCTGCTGCATCGTCCACGCTTTCACCCAGCAAGGTGTAATCGCCGATACCGCGTACAGCCATAAATTGCGTATGTCCGCCCGACACCAGCAAAGCGACAAATGGAAATTTAGGTTTGTCGTCTGCCAATAAAGGCGAGAGCAAATGGCCTTCAAGATGGTGAACGGGGATAACGGGCTTGCCGATGGCAAATGCCAAGGCATTGGCGAAGCCTGAACCGGCCAGTAATGCGCCACCCAAGCCCGGACCTTGCGTAAAGGCAACCGCGTCGATGTCGGCATAGCCTACGCCTGCTTCCTTCAAGCAACCTTGCGTCAACGGCACGACACGGCGGATATGGTCGCGGCTGGCCAATTCGGGGACAACGCCGCCGTATTCGGCGTGCATCGCCATTTGTGTGTGCAAATGATGCGCCAACAGGCCGCGCTCGGTATCGTAGAGCGCAACGCCGGTTTCGTCACAAGATGATTCAATTCCTAATACCAACATGGTTTGAGGCCGTCTGAAAAAATGATTAAAAACGATTCAGACGGCGTTTTCCCCGAAAACGGAAAAAGGCCGTCTGAAATAAAGTGCGGGATAAGCTACTTACAAAGTGCCGTAAGAATGCAGGCCGCTCAAGAACATATTCACGCCGATAAAGGCAAAGGCGGTAATGACCAGGCCGATGACCGCCCACCAAGCCAACACTTTGCCGCGCCAGCCTGCCACCAGCCGCAAATGCAACCAGATAGCGTAATTCAGCCAAACGATGAATGCCCAAGTCTCTTTCGGGTCCCAGCTCCAATAGCGGCCCCACGCGTCAGCCGCCCACAATGCGCCGAGAATGGTGGCAATAGTAAAGAACAAGAAACCGACGGCAATCGCTTTGTACATGACTTCTTCAATGACCTGCGAGTGTGGCAGCCATGATTTTTTGCCTGCATCTTCTTTTCTGAGTGCCAGCAGTTCGGCAATACCCAGCATGGCGGCGATACAGAATGCGCCGTAGCCGATAAAGTTGGCCGGAACGTGGATTTTCATCCACCAAGACTGCAAAGCCGGAATCAGCGGCTGAATGGCATGCGCCTCGCGTGAAACGCTGTACCACAAGACAAATCCGACCACAATCGCCATAAAGCTGAAGACGAAGCCACCCAATTTTTGTACGGCAAAACGACCTTCGTAATAGAGATACATCAGCGCCGTAATGACCAAGAACAAGATGAATACTTCGTAAAGGTTGGAAACCGGAATATGGCCGGCATCGGGACGCAGCAGATAGCTTTCATGCCAACGTACCAGCAGGCCGACAAAGCCTGCCATCGCGGAAACCCATGCAAACACGGTACCCATGCCCAAAAGCGTATTGGACGGCACATTTTTGCGCACCGCCGCTATCGCGCCGACGATATAGGCAAACAAGGCGAAGAACACAAACGCGCATTGCCACATAATCGCCGACTGACTGCTTAACAGGTATTTGAGCAGGAATCCGTCTGCGTGTTTGATGTTGCCGCCATACAAATCAACGGCCAAATACGCCAAGCACACGCCCAAAGGGATAAACCAGCGCATCGGTTTGAAAAACCAACCCAGAAAAACGGCAATACCGGCACTCGCCCACAAAATCACCATTTCGTAGATGTCCATATGCAGACCGGACTGGGTTTGGGCAATAAACGCACCGACTGCAATCAGCAGTGCGAATGCCCAGTCGAAAAGGTTGAGGTTTCGGATAAATGATTTGTGTGTCAGAAGCTCATGCTCGGGCAAGGCCTGATGTTTGTTATTCATGGTTCAAATCCTTGGCAAGCTGCTGCAATTGCCGTGTGTGTTGCGGAAATTCTTTCTGAAAGTCGCGTTCGTTGCGGCTGGAAGACATGGCAAAACGGATACGGCCGTCTGAAAACAGCAGCCAAGCGCGTTTTTCACGAATATAGAACATAAACACCGTACCCAACACCAGCAATACCGAACCCAAATACACCAAGAATGCGCCCGGCGAACGGGTCATCTGCAGGCCGGAAGAGCGCACTTCGGTAAAACTTTCCAGTTGCAGCATCATTGGCGCGGGATATTCGGTCAGACCGGTATAGGCATCCATTGCGTGCAGCAGGAAGCGGTTGCGTTTTTCATCTTGCGGCCAAGCCGGCAGATTGTATGTGCTGATCGTATCTTCCAGAGCGGCATTCATCACGCCATAGAGCATCTCATAGAAATAGCCCTGCATTTTTTCCTGCTGCTCTTTCGGAATATTGGTGGTAACAAATTCGTCCAAAGCCAAATAGCCGCCTTTGGCAAAAATCGACAAAGTGTTTTCCGCCGCTGCCATGAATTGCTCACGGATTTCGGCAGGCGCGCCTTTAACGGCATTAGCAACGGTTTTACGGCGTGCCGCATCATCTTTCAGATATTGGCGCAAAGCCATAAAGGTATCGATTTGGCCGTTTTTATCCATCGGAATGCGCAACCAACGGTATTGCTGCGCCAAACCGCTGCGTGTGCCGGTAATGAAGAAATAGTCTTCATCTTGTTTTACCGGCAACATATAGTTTTTATATTCGACCGCCTGCCCTGCTTTGTCGCGGATACGGTAAACGATAGACGGACCGATGTTGGTGTATTTTTTGCCTTCCTGACGGACGGAGCGAACATCGTTGATGGCGGATTTCAGGTTTTGTTCTTTTTCAGACGGCTCACTCATGTCTTCGACGTTCATCGAAGTAAACTGGTCGAATTCCAGTTTATAAGAGGTCTTGCCCAAATCCAGCGGAAACTCACGCATGGAAGTCGCTTTGAGTTTGACCGGAGTGCGGTCGGCATCAGCCAGATTCCACGCTTTAAACGTCAAGTCAGAGCCGCCGTCGGCAAAACTTGCCTGATAAACCGTAATACCGTGCAGCGTCAAAGGATGGTTGACGCGGATGGTGTGTTCGCTGACTTTGCCGGTTGCCTTGTCCGTTACTTCCAAATCGCTGGCAAAATCGCGCGGCATACCGGTATCGTAAAAGTCTATATGGAATTTCTTTAATTTGACCGAAAACGGCAGGTCTTGCACCAGCATGCCGTTATCCGCATTCAGAAACACCACGTCCGCGCTCTGCCCTTCCGCGATATTGACATTGCCCCTAAACGACAGGTTGGATTCACCCAACACGCTTTCAGGCTTAAAGTCTTTGGCGTAAACCGCCGTATTGTCCGGCACGACTTGGCCGGTGAGCATACCGATTTTCAGCAGGATATTGCTGTCTATCAAACCGCCCAAACAAATCACAATCAGCGCGGCATGGGCAAAGATATAGCCCCATTTGTTCATCGCGCCTTTTTTCGCCGCCACCAAAACCGAACCGTCTTCACGCGTAACGGTTTTGCAGCCGTAGCCTTGTACTTCCAAATATCGTTGCGCGACTTCGGGCGTCACCTGTCCGTCTAAAACGATGGAATGGCGCATTGCCGCCAGTGATTTTTCCTTCGCGTTTTCACGGAACGAACGAATCTCGCGCAAAAACGGCGGAACATTGCGAATCAGGCACAATCCGGTGGAAATCACCAAAAACATCATGATGACAACGAACCACGCCGAGGCGTACACGTCGTACAAGCCCAAAAAGCCGAAAATCTGCGACCAAAACGGGCCGAATTTCACCAAATAATCGACTTGTGGCTGGTTTTGCTGCAAGACCGTACCGATAATCGAAGCCACGCCCAACAGGCTGAGCAGGGCGACGGCAAAACGCATGGAGCTGAAAAAGGCAAACCACGGTCTGCGGATGAGTGGGACGGATGATGAAGATTTACTCATGTTTCAACTGTCGGCTTTGAACAACCCAATCAATCGGGCTGCGATGGACGTTATGATGCGAAAGGAAGAATACTGCATATTGTAGTAAAAATCTTGCTGTCGCTATTTGAAAAAAACAATCAGGCTTATCGGCCTATATTGGCTAAGGCCGTCTGAAGGGTTTTCAGACGGCCTGTATCAATAAGCTCGTTTCAAAACGAAATTAGTGCAAACCTTGGATGAAGTTGGCTACTGCGTTCAACTCTTCTTCGCTCAGGCGGTTGGCAATATCGGCCATGATGGCGTTTTTGCGTTGGCCGGATTGGTAAGCTTTCATTTGCTCGACAACGTAAGCCTTGTGTTGGCCGCCCAGACGAGGATAGGCTTGGATTTCAGTACCGCCGCCAGGGATACCTGCGCCGCTAGGACCGTGGCAAGACATACATGCCGGCAGTTTTTTAGCGCTCAGGCCGCCGCGATAGATTTTTGCGCCCAGCTCTGGGTTTTCTTTAGGATTGGCTTCGCCCGGTTTGCCTTGTTGTTTGGCATAGTAGGCGGCAGCGTCGCGGATGTCTTGTTCGGACAAGTTCATCACCATCGGTTTCATTACGCCGGCAGCACCGTGCGTACGGGTACCGTCTTTGATGGCCATGGTTTGACCGTAGGTGTAGGCCGCGGCCTGACCTGCCAGTTTAGGATAAGTTGCGATACCGCTGTTACCATCGGCTGCGTGACACGCCGCACAGATAGTAGTCGCTACCTGTTTGCCTTTTTCAGCATCTGCTTTAGGGGCAGCGGAAACCGCACCGGCAGCCAATACCAAGGCCAATAAAGTCAATCGTTTCATGGAGTGCTCCTGATTACAGCATTGCGTACCGCGTCAATGCCTTTTTTATACTCAAATACCGGGGAATTTTCCCGATTAAAACCGATAATTCTATAAACGTGCTATTCTATACCAAGTTTACATTAAATTACTACTCAAATTACCAAACTGCTGCAACATAAATGCCCGATACAAATTATGATGTTGCAGTTTTGTTTCCATGCAAGGAAATACTGATGAACCTTTTTCAAAACGCCAAATTCTTTACAACGGTCAACCATCTGAAAGACCTGCCCGACACGCCGGCCGAGATTGCCTTTGTCGGCCGAAGCAATGCCGGCAAATCCAGCGCTATCAATACTTTAACCAATCATGTGCGTCTTGCCTACGTTTCCAAAACACCGGGCCGCACCCAACACATTAATTTCTTTGAACTGGAAAACGGCAATTTCATGGTCGACTTGCCCGGCTACGGCTACGCGCAAGTACCGGAGGCCATTCGTGCGCACTGGGTCAAACTCTTGGGCAACTACCTGCAACAACGCCGCCAACTGATCGGCCTGATTTTGATTATGGACTCGCGCCATCCGCTTAAGGCTTTAGACATTCAAATGCTGGACTTTTTCCACATCACTGGTCGCCCTGTGCATATCCTGCTGTCAAAAGCAGACAAGCTGTCTAAAAACGACCAGATTAAAACTTTGGCGGCGGTAAAAAAATCACTCAAACCCTACACTGAGCGTCAAAAAATCAGCGTTCAACTGTTCTCCAGCCTGAAAAAACAAGGCATGGACGAAGTCAATCAGGTGGTCGGTTCATGGTTTGACGCGCATCGCGAAGAAATCAAGAATCTTGCAGGCGAAGCATCGCCTGAATGATTGTAAAACAAGGCGGAATAAGATAAGTTGACCAACCGCAAATCTTATTCCGTCATTTGGTTTCTCACCATCGCGTTTACCATTTAATCCGGGGCATGTCTCACACATGCCCTTTTTTCATCACGCTTTTTTGTTTTCACACGCAAACCACAATCCCCGCCAAATATGCCATCACAACATATTAGCAAGGCCGTCTGAAAGCGCGGCTTCGATCTCCATTATTATTAAAGTGTTAATTTTAGTATTGCAACCCATTACACATCTTAGCGTTTTGCTCATGTTCAGCTAATTGTTGAGGCATAGAATACATTCATCGTTCAACAACACAGTAGGAAAGAAAATCATGAAACGCATTAACGCTTTTATTTCAAAAAAACTCATCATTGCCGGTATTATTGCTTCAAGTTTGGGCGTTGCCGGTGCGGCAGGTACCATGGCTTTCAAAGAAGGTATGTTCGCAAAGGTTTCCGGCCAGCAAGCAGCCGCAGCAGCGGTAGCAGAAGTGGGCGGCGTCGTTAAAGATGTCGATTACAAATACAAACAACATTTGGGCGGCCGTTACAAAGTAGAAATCTTGAAAGACGGCGTCGAATACGAAGCTTTGGTTGATGCTCAAAACGGCAAAGTATTGGCAGTAGCACAAGATGACGATCAGGACAAACGACACTTTGGTAAACATGATAAGCATCATAAACATGACAATGCCGAGCCCTCTTCATCGCAAAATACAGATTATCAGGCTCCTGCCGATGCTGCACCTGGCACACCTGAAAATGCAACCGCTTCCGAGGTAACACAATCTTAATTTAAACTTTAAAAAAGCCAATGCCGTCTGAAACTTTCAGACGGCATTGGCTTTAATGCAGCATTGTTTGAAACACAGCTCCTATCAAGCCCAATCATTTTCAGACGGCCTTTGCACCATCTTCGCCGTCTATCCAACCTGCTTCTTTCAATTTCCTCTGTTGCGCATCATATCGGGCTTTTTCCACCCAATACATTGTCTGGATACAGGCATCGCCGCATTCGCTGCCGCAACATTCCCACGACTCGGGGCGAACAGGTTCGTCTAACAACGGCTCGCCCAAGATGGCTTCGGCTTTATTCTTCAGGGTCGTATCCATCGGTGATTTCCAAGCGCGCACCATCAAACTCAATCACTTCGCCGCCGCGTATTTTGGCGGTTTTGCGCATTTCAGTTTCGCCGTTGCGCAACACCAGCCCTTCGGCGATAAACGCTTTTGCCTGTCCGCCACTTTCAGCTAGGCCGGCCAATTTCAACAGGTCGCATAAAGCGATGTATTCGTTGTCTTCAAGATAGACAGTTGCTTCCATCATTTAATCCTTTTCAATAATGGCGATATTTTAACATGGCCGTCTGAAAGAAAGCCCCCTTCTGTTTTATTTGCTTTATCCAACCTCATTACATTTGGTTTTCAGACGGCCTTTAGCTGCCAACCCTGCTACAATACGCCTTTTATTGTTCACGCCGATTTTGCCATGACCGAGCCGACCTACATCCCCCTGCGCCTGCATACCGAATTCTCGATTACCGACGGTATGGTGCGGATTAAAAAACTGATTGCCAAAGCGCAGGAATACGGTTTACCTGCTTTGGGCATCAGCGATTTAATGAACGAATTCGGCTTGGTGAAATTCTATAAAGCCTGCCGCGGCGCAGGGATTAAGCCCATCGGCGCGGCGGATGTGTGGATAGGCAATCCGAATGCGCCTGACAAGCCGTTTCGCGCCATGCTGATTATCCGCAACGATGCGGGTTATCTGCGCTTGAGCGAGCTTTTGACGGAGGCTTATGTCGGCAAAGACCGCAATATCCATCATGCGGAACTCAACCCCAAATGGCTGGAAAACGGCGACAATAGTGGCTTGATTTGTTTGAGCGGCGCGCATTACGGCGAAGTGGGCGTGAATCTCTTAAACGGCAATGAAGACGCGGCGCGTACGGCGGCGTTGAAATATGCGGCGTGGTTCCCCGATGCGTTTTATTTAGAGCTGCAACGCCTGCCCGAACGCCCTGAATGGGAGACTTGCGTTTCCGGCAGCGTGAAGCTGGCGGAGGAACTGGGTTTGCCGGTGGTGGCGACGCATCCGACACAGTTTATGAGCCGCGACGATTTCAACGCACACGAGGCGCGGGTGTGCATCGCAGGCGGCTGGGTATTGACGGACAAAAAACGTCCGCGCGATTTCACGCCGAGCCAATTTTTCATTCCACCGGAAACTATGGCCGAACGTTTCGCCGATTTACCCGAAGCCTTGGAAAACACGGTGGAAATTGCCAAACGCTGCAATCTGCACATCACATTGGGCAAAAACTTCCTGCCGCTCTTCCCTACTCCGGACGGCCTGTCGCTGGACGATTATTTGGTGAAGTTGTCCAACGAGGGTTTGCAGGAACGCATGGTTCAGCTTTATCCCGACGAGGCGGAGCGTGCGGCAAAAATGCCGGAATATCAAGAACGTTTGGATTTTGAGCTGAACATCATCATCCAGATGAAATTCCCCGGCTATTTCCTTATCGTACAAGACTTTATCAACTGGGCGAAAACACACGGCTGTCCAGTAGGGCCGGGCCGTGGTTCGGGTGCAGGTTCGCTGGTGGCGTATTCATTGAAGATTACCGACCTTGATCCGCTCAAATACGCGCTGCTGTTCGAGCGTTTCTTAAACCCTGAACGCGTCTCCATGCCCGACTTCGACGTGGACTTCTGTCAGGCAAACCGCGGCCGCGTGATTGAATATGTGCGCGAGAAATACGGCGCAGAAGCGGTCAGCCAGATTGTCACCTTCGGCACGATGTCATCCAAAGCGGTCATCCGCGACGTAGGGCGTGTGCTGGAACTGCCGTTCATGCTATGCGACAAACTGTCCAAGCTGATTCCGTTGGAAGCCAACAAACCCCTGAGTTTGGAAAAAGCCATGGAGGCCGAACCGCAAATTCAGGAATTAATCGAAGCGGAAGAAGCGGACGAACTGATTACACTGGCGAAAAAGCTGGAAGACCTGACGCGCGGTTTGGGTATGCACGCAGGCGGCGTGTTGATTGCGCCGGGCAAGATTTCCGATTACAGCCCCGTGTATCAGGCGGACGAATCCGCCTCGCCCGTATCCATGTACGACAAAGGCGACGTGGAAGACGTGGGTTTGGTGAAATTCGACTTTTTGGGTCTGCGCAACCTGACCATTATCGAAATGGCGCAGAACAACATCAAAAACACCACCGGCGATATCGTCGATGTCGGCAAGATTCCGCTTGACGACCAAGCCGCCTACCAAATCTTCCGCGATGCGAACACCACCGCCGTCTTCCAGTTCGAGTCGACCGGCATGAAAAAAATGCTGAAAACGGCGCATACGACCAAGTTTGAAGAACTCATCGCCTTCGTATCGCTCTACCGTCCCGGCCCGATGGACAACATTCCCGACTTTGTCGCGCGCATGAAAGGTCAGGAATTCCAATACATCCACCCGCTGCTCGAAGATATCCTCGCGCCGACCTACGGCATTATGGTGTATCAGGAACAAGTGATGCAGGCGGCGCAAATTATCGGCGGCTACTCGCTCGGCGGCGCGGACTTGCTGCGTCGCGCCATGGGTAAGAAAAAACCCGAAGAAATGGTGAAACACCGAGAAATCTTCGCCGAAGGTGCGGCAAAACAAGGCATTTCGCGCGAAAAATCCGACGAAATCTTCAACTATATGGAAAAATTCGCCGGCTACGGTTTCAACAAATCCCACGCCGCCGCCTACGCCCTGATTTCCTACCAGACCACATGGCTTAAAGCCCACTACCCCGCCGAATTTATGGCGGCGACCATGTCGTCTGAATTGGACAATACCGACCAGCTCAAGCATTTCTACGACGACTGCCGCGCCAACGGCATCGAGTTCCTGCCACCCGACATCAACGAATCCGACTACCGCTTCACGCCGTATCCGAACATGAAAATCCGCTACGCACTCGGCGCGATTAAAGGCACGGGTGAAGCCGCCGTCGAATCCATCATCGCCGCGCGGCAAAGCGGCGGCAAGTTTACCGGCCTCTTGGACTTCTGCGAGCGCGTCGGCAAAGAACACATGAACCGCCGCACCCTCGAAGCCCTGATACGCGGCGGCGCGTTCGACAGCATCGAACCCAACCGCGCCATGCTCTTGGCAAACATCGACCTCGCCATGAACAATGCCGACCAAAAAGCTGCCAACGCCAATCAGGGCGGGCTTTTCGACATGATGGAAGACGCCATCGAACCGGTGCAGCTCGTTGACGCGCCCATGTGGAGCGAGTCGGAAAAACTCGCCGAAGAAAAAACCGTCATCGGCTTCTACCTCTCCGGCCACCCGTTCGGCCCATATGCCCAAGAAGTCCGCCAAATCGCCCCGACCAAATTAGGCCGTCTGAAACCGCAAGACAGCGTGCGCCTCGCCGGATTCGTTACCGCCGTACGCACCATGATGGGCAAACGCGGCAAAATCTCCTTCGTCAGCCTTGAAGATTTAAGCGGGCAGATTGAAATCATGGTCAGTGGCCAGACACTGGAAAACTGCGCCGACTACCTCAAATCCGACCAAGTGCTGATTATCGAATCCAAAGTCAGCCGCGACGACTACGGCGGCGGCGACGGGCTGCGCATCATGGCAAACCAAGTCATGACCCTGCAAATGGCGCGCGAACGCTACGCCCGCAGCCTCAGCCTCGCCCTCTCCCCCGGTCATGACATCGCACGCCTCGCCGCCATCCTCACCGCCCACCGACTGCCCGACACGTCGCACATTCCGCTGCAACTGTCGTACAGCAACGGCAAAGCATCAGGCAAATTGAAAATTGCGCCCAAATGGATGGTAACACCAAGCACTGCCTTGTTTGACGAACTGGAAACATTGCTCGGCAGCAGGGCTGTCCGCGTGAATTGGTAAAACTAAAGGCCGTCTGAAACTATACGTTCAGACGGCCTTTAATTTAAAAAGCGCTTTAAAAACATAAATCAAATACGGATTGAGGCTTTCAGACGACCTTATTGTATAGAGAGATTATCTGAAAAGTTTATTGCAAGAGACTTTGGCTAATAGGAAAAGATAGCCCACAAAAAAAGGTGGTGAAAATACACCCCCTTTTTCTATAGAAGCCCCATATCAAAGGCCGTCTGAAAAACAGTTTTATTTAACGATTTCAACCGGGCCATGGTCGTCGCAGTGGTCGCCGTGTTGGTGATGCAGACGGCCGTTGACGATGTAGTCGACGTGATCGCCGTGCGGTACGGCTTCGTGGCCACAACCTTCGCCGTGAACGTGGCCGTGGCAGGTGTCAACCGGATGGCAGCCATCAGGGTTGGTTTCATTGACGCTCAGGGAATGCTCGTCGTAGTGGCCGTTGTGCTCATGGTGCAGGTGGCCGTCGTGCAGATAATCGACGTGGCCTTCGTGTTTGATGGCAGTGTGGCCGCAGTTTGCGCCGTGAACGTGGTCATGATGTTCGTGGGTTTTACAGGTCATTTTTCTCTCCTAATGTTCAGTAAATAGCAATCTTTCGCGATTGATTTTTTATCTTATCTTTTTTTGATGCAAACGTAAAAAATTTTACAGTTATTAATATATTGTTACGATATATCATCTGTTGATATATAAGCCTATTTTATTTTTCAGACGGCCTTTCATCTATAATTCATTTATTTTCAGCGAGAACTTCAAACCCTTCCGGCAATGTAAAATATCGAATTTTTCAGCCGTAACAGGTAACATGGAAACAAAGGGATGAATCCTTCAAACAAACAGGTACTGTAATGGGAAAACAAGCCAAACTTTATATGGTTCGCAGCACGCAAGGTGCGCTTTATGATGTATTTTTTGAACGCGGTGTGGCGGCGTTGGCCTGGCCCATGCTGGCCGAAGCGGCGGCCAAGGGTTTTGGCCGTGAGAAACTGACGGATATTTACCGTTCGGCCGTGCCGGATGTGAAATTGAGAACAGCGCAATCGGGTGTGGCTCAGATGTGGCGGTTTGCCAACGAGTTGGCCGATGGAGATGCCGTACTGACCTACTCGCCTGCCCTGCGCCGTTATCGGATCGGCAGGATTACAGGCGGCGCAGTACATTGTCCGCAATGGGACGATGAGAAAATGTCGCTGGTGCGGCCTGTTGAGTGGCTGGGCGAAGTATGCCGTGATGATTTGAGCGTGGCAGCACAACGGGCTTTAGGCAGTGTGGCAACTTTGTTTGCGGTATCGGAAGCGTGTGCAGCAGAAATTTTTGAACGCGTGGATTTTCAGACGGCCTAAGAAGGAAAAGGAAACAGGATTATGTGGAACACCATACAGGAATGGCTGAACGCTTTGCCTGTCAGTGAAGAAATCATCAAATCGGCATTGATGTCGGTATTGATGATTGTGGCCGTCATTGCCGGGCGCAGCATCTTGCTCTCGGCGCATTTTCGCAGCCATCCGGATTTGAGTATCGAAAATAAACGCCGTTCGCTGGTGGTCAGTCGCAACATCACCATGCTACTGCTCTTGTTCGGGCTGGCGATGATTTGGGCGGCGCAGATTCAAACTTTAGCCTTGTCGATGTTTGCAGTGGCCGCGGCGATTGTGGTGGCAACCAAAGAATTGATTATGTGTTTGTCCGGCAGCATCCTGCGCTCGGTGACTAAACAATATTCCATCGGCGACTACATCGAAATCAACGGCCTGCGCGGACGGGTGGTCGATATCAATATGCTGAACACGCTGATGATGCAAATCGGCCCTAATCCATTGATCGGTCAACTTTCCGGCAAAACGCTCTCGTTTCCCAACAGCCTGCTTCTGAGCCACACCGTGCGCCGCGACAATATTTTGGGCGATTATGTGATTCATACGGTGGAAATCCCCGTGCCGATTCATTTGGATTCGGACGAAATCATAGGCCGTCTGAAAGACGTTCTTGAGCCCTTGTGCGAGCCTTATGTCCCTGCCATCAAGCAGCATTTGGAAAACGTGCAAACCCAAAAGTTGTTTATCACGCCCGCCGCCCAGCCGCGTGTATCCCGCGTGCCACATGATGACAAGGTGTACAACATCATCGTGCGCTTCGCCTCGCCCGTAGCCAAACGCTTGGAAATCCAACAGGCGGTTTTGGACGAATTCTTGCGCACGCAATGCCAATTAATCAATAAATTAAAATAGCCCAGTTTATATATACTATCAAATCACTTACAATACCCAAATTCACAATCAACAATAAGGAAAACTCATGTTGCCAGAATCAGCCCTTGCCGAAATGTACCCTGTAATCATGACCCCCAGCCATGACGGCAAATATTTCCACAACTACACCCTCTCACTTCTGAACATCGTCCACACCAACGCCTCACACGGCCTGCCGCTTCAAGTGATGATGCAGCGCGGCGAGAGCCTGATTACGCGCGCGCGCAACAACTGCGTGGCCACATTCTTAGAAAACAAAGAATGGACGCATTTATTTTGGATTGACTCCGACATCGGCTTCTCTCCCGATTCATTCTACCGTCTGCTTTTGGCCGACAAAGACGTTGTGGCAGGCATTTACCCGCTCAAACGCGACAACTGGCCTGAAGAAGGTGTTCCGGCCGGCACGACTCAAGCCGACTTCGAGCGCATGTACACTTCTTATACCATCAACACCAGCGAAAAAAATGAAAACGGTGAAATCGTACTGAAAGTCGATGAAGACGGTTTTATGAAAGTCCATGACGCGCCAACCGGCTTTATGGTTATCAAGCGCAGCGTATTTGAAAAAATGATGGCAGCCTACCCCGAGTTGAACTACATCTCCGACAGTGACTACAACAGAGAAGACAAAGGCCTACACTACCGCTTCTTCGACTGCATGGTTGATCCGAAAAGCAAACGCTACCTGTCCGAAGATTACACCTTCTGCCACCTCTGGCGTCAAATCGGCGGCGAAGTGTACGTCGATGTACAATCCAACCTGACCCACCAAGGCGCAAAAGTATATCGCGGCTCGTTTGCCGAATCCCTGCAAACCAATGTTGCCAATGCCGTATTTGCTCCGAAAGGCACACCGATGCGCCTCGAGCTGGCTGCGCCATTACACGCCAATCCGCGCGGCGCAGAATAAAATTGGCTGATAGACAGACGGAACACTTTAATTCTGCCTGTCTGCCACCATATAACGCCTATCGTTTTCTTTTCAGACGGCCACAAGGCCGTCTGAATCCATCTTATTCAGGAGAAACCATATGAGCGACAACGTCCTGCTCCACTTGGGCGAAGAACCCCGTTTCGACCAAATCAAAACCGAAGATATCAAACCCGCCCTGCAAACCGCCATTGCCGAAGCGCGCGAACAAATCGCCGCCATCAAAGCGCAAACGCACACCGACTGGGCAAATACCGTAGAAAAACTGACCGACATTACCGAACGTGTCGGCCGCATTTGGAGCGTGGTTTCCCATCTCAACTCCGTGGTCGATACGCCCGAGCTGCGTGCCGTATACAACGAATTGATGCCTGAAATCACCATTTTCTTCACCGAAATCGGTCAAGACATCGAGTTGTACAACCGCTTCAAAATCATCAAAAATTCTGCCGAATTCGACACCCTCTCCCCGGCTCAGCAAACCAAGCTCAACCACGACTTGCGCGACTTCGTCCTCAGCGGTGCCGAATTACCGCCCGAACAGCAGGCAGAACTGGCTCAACTGCAAACCGAAGGCGCGCAACTGGGTGCCAAATTCGCACAAAACATCCAAGACGCGACCGATGCTTTCGGCATTTACTTTGACGATGCCGCGCCGCTTGCCGGCATCCCCGAAGACTCACTCGCCATGTTTGCCGCTGCCGCGCAAAGCGAAGGTAAAACAGGCTACAAAATCGGCCTGCAGATTCCGCACTACCTCGCCGTTATCCAATACGCTGACAACCGCGAACTGCGCGAACAAATCTACCGCGCCTACGTTACCCGTGCCAGCGAATTGTCTGACGAAGGCAAATTCGACAACACGGCCAACGTCGAACAAACCCTCGCAAACGCGCTGAAAACCGCCAAACTGCTCGGCTTCAAAAACTACGCCGAGCTGTCGCTGGCAACCAAAATGGCGGATACGCCCGAACAGGTTCTGAATTTCCTGCACGACCTAGCCCGCCGCGCCAAACCGTTTGCCGAAAAAGACTTTGCCGAAATCAAAGCCTTTGCGCGAGAAAACCTGAATATCGAAGATCCGCAATCTTGGGATTTGAGCTACGCCGCTGAAAAACTGCGTCAAGCCAAATACGCCTTCAGCGAAACCGAAGTGAAAAAATACTTCCCTATCAGCAAAGTATTGGCAGGCCTGTTTGCCCAAATCAAAAAACTCTACGGCATCGAGCTGGCTGAAAAAACCGTCCCCGTTTGGCACAAAGACGTGCGCTATTTCGAGCTGAAACAAGACGGCCAAACCATCGGCGGCGTTTACATGGACTTGTACGCACGCGAAGGCAAACGCGGCGGCGCATGGATGGACGGCTACAAAAGCCGCCGCCGTTTCGCCGACGGTACGCTGCAACTGCCGACCGCCTACCTCGTCTGCAACTTCACCCCGCCGGTCGGCGACAAAGAGGCGCGTTTGAGCCACGACGAAATCATCACCCTCTTCCACGAAACCGGCCACGGCCTGCACCACTTGTTGACCCAAGTTGACGAAGTGGGCGTATCCGGCATCAACGGCGTCGAATGGGACGCGGTCGAGCTGCCTAGCCAATTCATGGAAAACTTCGTTTGGGAATACGACGTATTGGCGCAAATGTCCTCGCACGAAGAAACCGGCGCGGTATTGCCGAAAGAACTGTTCGACAAAATGCACGCCGCCAAAAACTTCCAACGCGGTATGTTCCTCGTCCGTCAAATGGAATTTGCCCTCTTCGACATGGAAATCTACCATCAGGAAGATGAAGGCCGTCTGAAAGAATGGCCGCAAATCTTGGACAAAGTGCGTCAAGAAGTCGCTGTAACCCAACCGCCGGCATACAACCGCTTTGCCTTGAGCTTCAGCCACATCTTCGCCGGCGGCTACTCCGCAGGCTATTACAGCTACGCATGGGCGGAAGTTTTGAGTGCAGACGCTTACGCCGCTTTTGAAGAAAGCGACGACGTTGCCGAAACCGGCCGCCGCTTCTGGAAAGAAATACTGGCCGTCGGCGGTTCGCGCAGCGCAGCAGAATCCTTCAAAGCCTTCCGCGGCCGCGAACCAAGCTTGGATGCCCTGCTCCGCCACAGCGGTTTCGACAACGCAGCTTGATTTGAAAATCCGCCGTTTTAATTGCTGATTCAACGCTAAAGGCCGTCTGAAATGTTTCAGACGGCCTTTTTATAATTAATTCAATATTTTCAGCAAGACAAATATAAAAATATTCAGCCGATAAAACCACCCAGCGCAGAACGCCGCAATGATTTCCAAGCTCAATATTTTCCCAATGCGGACAAGCCGCCCATAAAAACAGGGCATGTTCCCCATGCCCTATCATTTGAATTTCAGACGGCCTGTTGTCAAAATTTATTAGGAACAATAAGTAAGCCCTATCCCTAACAAGACATCGAGAAAAACAGAAGCCCACATTTCAAACCCCTATCTCCCCCAGCTCAACGCTAAAATTAGTTTTTGCCCTTTTTATCACCGGCATCCAAGCGCATATTGATAAATTCCATCATCAAATCTTTTTTCGTCCAGAAAAAGGTTTTCATTTTTTCCAAAGAATAGATTTTCCGAATCATCGCCGGCAATCCTGCGTGAACGATGGCCGCGACTTCGCCATTGGTTGTTTCATTGTCCATGGCGGCTTTGAGGTTTAGATTGTGCGTATTCAGGTAGTCGCAAAGCGCTTTCCTGACGCTGTTGCTGATTTCGAATTGTTTCATGTTTTCCGTCCATAATGTTTTTATAATTAAATAGCATATGATTCTAACAAGTTTTTTGCATCGTGCATATATCAACTTGCATATTGTTGCGAAATTTACAATTTGGCTTTTGAGTAAAATCATGCCTGCAACACATTGTTGCGGCGCACTAAATCGGATTGTTTTGACTATTTTGTTTCGGCTTGGGCCGCATTGCGGATAAAATAATGGTTTTAGGTTTTGAGGCCGTCTGAAATGTATTTGTGGTTTAAGCTGCTGCATGTGTTTTTTGTAATTTCTTGGTTTGCCGGACTGTTTTATCTGCCGCGGATTTATGTGAATCTGGCGCAATTAGAGCCTGGCAGCGTGGAATATGTACGACTGACGGATATGTCGCGCAGGCTGTACCGCTTTATGTCGCCTTTGGGCTGGGGAACGCTGATATTTGGCGCGGCCATCGGGTTTGTAAACAATTGGTGGGGCAACGGCTGGCTGGCGGTTAAATTATTGTGCGGCTTGCTGCTCTTGGCTTACCAGCTTTATTGCGGCCTGCTGCTGCGCCGTTTTCAAAACGGCAGCAATGTGTATTCGCACCGCTGGTATCGGGTATTCAACGAACTCCCCGTATTGATGATGATGGCCGCGCTTTATATGGTGGTTTTCAAGCCGTTTTGATCTTCAGACGGCCTGTTTGGTAAAAAGGAAAGAATTCATGACGGTCGAAATCGAACGCCGCTTTTTGCTGGCGGATGACAGTTGGCGTGAAGCGGCAAGCGAGCCGCTGGTGTTGCAACAGGGCTATCTGAGCGTGGAAAAAGAGCGCACCATCCGCGTGCGGATTATCGGTTCGCAAGCCTGGCTGACCCTGAAAGGCTATATTTCCGACATGACGCGCAGCGAGTTTGAATACGAAATTCCGCTGGCTCACGCGCAGGCGATGATGGCGGACATGTGCCCGTTTAAAATGGAAAAATACCGCTATCGGGTCGAATTTGAAGGCTTTGTGTATGAAATCGACGAATATTTTGGCGACAATGCGCCCTTGATTGTGGCGGAAATCGAATTGCCGTCTGAAGATACCGAGTTCCCCAAACCGTCTTGGTTGGGCAAGGAAATCACGGCAGACGGTAAATTCACCAATGCGTATTTGAGCAAACATCCGTATTCGTCTTGGACGGAATAAGGGCGACAACCTCTCTGCACATACAAAAAAGGCATGTATCAAACATGCCTTTTTTCTTTTCAGACGACCTGATTTACCTTACCGATATTTGTATCGAGCTGCTTTCGACATACCGTTTCAAATATCGGGCAAGCCCGTGTGCTTTATCTGTGTAACCTTACGCCGGACGGCAGGCCACCATATAGTTGACTTCGGTCGAGTCGCACAGGGAATAACGGCCGCTCAACAAGTTGTAGGTCATGCCCTTGCTGCCGACGGTATCCAATCCGGCTTGGCGGCACATACGCGCGAGTTCTGCCGGCGTGATGAATTTTTTCCAGTCGTGCGTGCCTTTGGGGACGAATTTCAACAGATATTCCGCACCGACAATCAGATGCAGATAAGATTTGGGATTGCGGTTGATGGTGGAGAAAAACACCATGCCGTCGGGTTTGACCAGTTTCGCGCAGGTTTGAACAATGGCGGACGGATCGGGAACATGTTCCATCATTTCCATACACGTTACCACATCGAAGCTGTGCGGCTCTTCGGCGGCGAGGTCTTCGACGCGGATGCAGCGGTAATCGATATTGGCAACGTGTTGAGCGGCCGCATGGGCAGCGGCAGTTTGCAGGGATTTTTCCGCCATATCGATGCCGGTAACGTGTTCTGCGCCGCGTTTGGCCATGCTTTCCGACAAAATACCGCCGCCGCAGCCTACATCCAACACACGTTTGCCTGCCAATCCGGCATAGCCATCGATATAGTCGAGGCGCAAGGGGTTGATGTCATGCAGGGGCTTGAATTCACCGTTTTTATCCCACCATTTGTCGGCGATTTGGCTGAACTTGGCGATTTCGCCGGCATCTACGTTGTCGTGTTGATTGCTCATGGTTTGCTCCTGCATAAAATAATTCGCCTGATTTTAGCCGATTGTGCTTCAAAATAAAATGTTTCAGACGGCCTTTGCCTGTTTATCGGCACTATTTCAACTTTTATCCGCCCACCCATAAAAAACGCACCTTGTAGCAAGGTGCGTTTCAATCGGTACGATTTAGAATTTAGCGCCGGATTCGTTGGCCATGTAATCAACTGCGGCTTTCACTTCATCGTCGCTCAGGCTGCCGTTGCCGCCTTTGGCTGGCATGGCTTGGAAGCCTTCGATTGCGTGTTTGTGCAGAGTGTCTTGGCCTTGTTTGATGCGAGGCGCCCAGTCTTCTTTTTTACCTACGGCAGGAGCGCCGGGAATCAAGCCGCCGTGACATGCTTTACAGTTCGCTTCAAAAACAGCTTTGCCGTCCACTTTGGCGGATTCAGCAGGCTTGGCAGCTTCTTCAGGTTTAGCGGCTTCCTCTGCTTTGCTGGCAGCGACTTCGGCTTTATCGGCAGCCTCTTGAGCGGCAGACGCAGCAGTATCAGCAGCAGAAGCAACTTCGTTTTTAACTTCAGATGCAACGGCTTGAGCAGCCTCTTGAGTCTCCTGTTTAGCCTCTTGGGAACAAGCTGTCAAACCAGCCATCATCATTACGGCAATCAGTAATTTGTTCATGTTCTGTCTTTCCTTAGTTTTAGTTTAAATCACTGTTTTATATAAACAGCTTAAAAATTTTAGCATAGAAACTAATACCTTCGACCTACACTATAATAAATATTGGCATAAATCAGATTTTGTCACAAAAACAGGAAAAACATATTGACACCACACCTCTACTCAGATAGAAATTTACGCCCATTTGTCATTTAGCGTAATAATTTTCATTTTATTGTTCAAACAGTTATCCTCTTAATTTTGTAAAGTTTCTTTTTAAATTCAACTTTTTACAAACTTTCCAGATAATACCATAAGCATTAAACCGCTTCTTATCCTAAAAAAGCCGTCTGAACCCCAATCAGATTTCAGACGGCCTTTTTGAATCATGTTAATAAACATTTGCTGCTTGGCCATGCCAAAAGACACCAGCAGGCTTACCTATTTATGTGGTTATTCATATCCCGACTATAATTTAATCCATTGCCTCCATTAGTCTTTTATCATTGTTTCAGCTTCAGCCCACAATCCCCGCTTCTGCTCTGCCGTCAATTTCTTAATCCCGATTTCCCGTTTCAGCGCTTCACTTTTGCTCAGGCCGTCTGAAACAATGCGCATCTCAACAGGCTTGTTCAAACGCGTGTATTTCGCGCCTTTTCCTGACAAATGCGTTGCAAATCGCTCTTGCGGACGGTTGCTGATGCCGCAATAAAACGCGCCGTTTTCGCACAAAATCAGGTAAACGCTCCAATTTTCCGCGTTCATAAATCCCCTTCCTTGGCAAAACTCTTGGTAAAAATGCGCACGGCAACCTCGGCTTTGGCAGACTGCACACGATAAGGCGTTACCAAATAAAGGCTGACTGGTGGTAATGTCCATTCAGGCAAAACCGCTTTCAGACGGCCTTGTGCAATTTTCTCCCTCACTTCTCCGCCCACTTGTAAAGACAAACCGAAACCGCTTTCGGTCAGATGGCACACGGCGGCAAGATGCGTACAGGCAATGCTGTCGGCAACGTCGAGGAAATAGCTTTCGCCGCCATGTTGCAAGGTCGTGCGGACAGGTAAAAAATGCAGCCAGCGGTGTGCATGAAGCTGAGAGGGATGGGTAATGGGCGGATGCCGGTCGAGATAATCCGGCGCGGCGCAAATTATGTACGGCCACGTCACGAGATGGCGCGCAACCAAATTGGGATCGTCCAAAGCGCGGTCACCGCCGCGTATGGCGATGTCGGTCTGATTGCGTTGCAGGTCGTCCAAAGTATCGCTGAAATTAAGGACAGGACGGATTTTGGGAAACTCGGTTTGCAATCGCGAAAAGGCCGTCTGAAAAGCGCGGGAGCCGATGACGCAGGAAGTCAGGGAAATCCGCAATTCGCCGACGGGTTCGGTTTTCAGATTGTCGATAACAGTACGCGTATCGGCAAGCGTGGCGGCTAGACGGCGGCAGTATTCGCCCAAGGCGCGGCCGGCATCAGTAGGCGCAAGACTGCGCGTGCTGCGGTTTAACAGCTTAATGCCGTGCAGGGTTTCGAGGCGATTGATGTGCTGGCTGACAGCAGACGGGGTCATGCCCAGCGCGGCAGCAGCGGCGTTCATGCTGCCGTGTTCAAGGACGGCAGCGAAAACAAGCAGGGGTTTGATGTCTTGCATTTGGAAATAATTATTTAGTTCAACTTCACAATAATAACAGTAAATCAGGGATTATCAAGCGTTTCAGACGGCCTTTGCATGCGCTCATCTCATCAATCGAATCTCAACAAGAAGTCACACATGAAAATCGCAGTGATTGGTGCAACAGCTTATGTCGGCAACGCAAGCAAAGTTTTCCAAGTGCAAAATATTGTCGTTGTCTCCACATACGAATAAAATCTGTCGGCAATTTATATCAAAATTACAAAAATATTTTGAACAAAGTGAAGGAACTGTACCAGAGTAGTAAGGAGCCCATCCTGAAAAGATGTAGATCATAAATTGCATATTGTGAGCAACAATCCGCTCCGCTACCGATCTTTTCTCACGCAAGCGCTGATGGTTAAGATGATCTGAAAGCATCTCTCTAATTTTTCAGACGGCCTCAATTTTCCCTGTACTCTATTTCAAGGAATTCTCATGACACCTCAAACTGTCTTAGATTTCTGGTTTACCGAAGAAAACCACCCTTTCCAATTTGCCCTCAACAATGGATTCGATGCCCAAATTCGCGCTCAATTTTTCGATATCTGGCAGCAGGCAGCTCGCGGCGAACTTTCACACTGGCGCGATACTCTGCAAGGCAGGCTCGCCGAAATCATTATTCTTGACCAATTCTCGCGCAATCTGTTCCGCGACAGCCCTCAAGCGTTTGCCCAAGATACTGCTGCACTCATTCTTGCCCAAGAAGCCGTTCGCCAACCCGGCTTCGCCGACCTCCTTCCGCATGAACGCCATTTCATGCTGATGCCGTTGATGCACAGCGAAAGCCAAGTTATCCATGAACAAGCCGTACCGCTGTTTGAACGCTATACCAATGAAAACGCATTGGCCTTTGAAATCAAACACAAAGTCATCATCGACCACTTCGGACGCTATCCGCACCGTAACGCCGTATTGGGGCGTAAAACCACGGAAGAAGAAGCAGAATTTCTGAAGCAGGAAGGTTCATCATTTTAATTCCATCAAAGTCAAAGGCCGTCTGAAACCGAAATCAAGGTTTTCAGACGGCCTGCATCATCGTGAAATCACTATATAATACCGTCTATTAAATTCCAGATACGAGCCAACCATGTCCGTA
The DNA here is from genome assembly GCF_051963655.1 of Neisseria sp. P0001.S007. NCBI lineage: Bacteria > Pseudomonadati > Pseudomonadota > Betaproteobacteria > Neisseriales > Neisseriaceae > Neisseria > Neisseria sp. P0001.S007. The sequence goes on from NZ_JBQCUB010000003.1 coordinate 148,183, forward strand.
ACCCAACCCACCATCGCCGCCATCGCCACCGCACCCGGACGCGGTGGAGTCGGCGTTATCCGCCTTTCCGGCAAAAACCTGTTGCCTTTGGCGCAAACCCTCAGCGGTGGCAAAACGCCCAAACCGCGTACCGCGCTTTACACCGACTTTCTCGGCGGCGACGGACAGCCGCTAGACAACGGCATTCTGCTCTACTTCGCCGCCCCCGCCAGCTTTACCGGCGAAGACGTGATTGAATTGCAGGGACACGGCGGCCCTGTGGTAATGGATATGCTGCTTTCGCGCTGCCTCGAACTGGGCGCACGCATGGCGGAGCCGGGCGAATTTACCAAACGCGCCTTCCTCAACAACAAACTCGACCTTGCCCAAGCCGAAAGCGTCGCCGACCTCATCGACGCCTCCAGCAAGTCCGCCGCACGCATGGCGTTGCGTTCGCTCAAAGGCGCGTTTTCCCAACATATACACGAGCTGGTGGACGACCTTATTACCCTGAGGATGCTGGTCGAAGCCACGCTGGACTTCCCCGAAGAAGACATCGACTTTCTCGAAGCCGCCGACGCGCGCGGCAAGCTCCAAGCGCTGCAAGGCCGTCTGAAAACCGTGCTTGCCAGTGCGGAACAAGGCGCGATTTTGCGCGAAGGCATGAACGTCGTCCTCGTCGGCGCGCCCAACGTCGGCAAATCCAGCCTGCTCAACGCCTTGGCGGGCGACGACATCGCCATCGTAACCGACATCGCCGGCACTACCCGCGACACCGTGCGTGAACAAATCACCCTCGACGGCGTGCCCGTCCATATCATCGACACCGCCGGCCTGCGCGAAACCGACGACGTGGTCGAACAAATCGGCATCGAGCGCAGCCGCAAAGCCGTCTCCGAAGCCGATGTCGCACTGATTCTGATTGACCCGCGCGAAGGCGTGAACGCCAAAACCCAAGCGATTTTAAACAGCCTGCCCGAAAGTTTGAAAAAAATCGAAATCCACAATAAAGCCGACCTGACCGGCGAACCTGTCGCCATCCGTTCAGACGGCCTCGCGCAAACCGGTGCGGAAAGCGTTATCAACCTGTCCGCCAAAACCGGCGCGGGTCTCAACTTGCTCAAATACGCGCTGTTGCAGGAAGTCGGCTGGCAGGGCGAAAGCGAAAGCCTGTTCCTCGCCCGCAGTCGCCATCTCAACGCCTTGCACGAAGCCGAAACCGAGCTGGAAAACGCCGCCCTCTGCAACAACAACCAAATCGAGCTTTTCGCCGAACACCTGCGCCTAGCCCAAAACGCGTGCAGCGAAATCACCGGCGAATTTACCGCCGACGATTTACTGGGCGTGATTTTCTCGCGCTTCTGTATCGGCAAATAAAACAGTTTGCCATCAAATACAAAGGCCGTCTGAATGTTCAGACGGCCTTTTTTATCACCAAAACAAGCTTAATTTCACTTGCGTTTATTTATTGGCAGCTTCTGCCATATTTTTTGCGATTTTGGTTGCACCAACTGTCAAACCGGACATGCCGATCAAAGAAGCTGCGGCCAATTTGATTAATGTTTTCATTTTAACTCTTTTCTGTGTATTTAAGGGTGTGTTGTGTATTTTTTATTTATCGGCATCAGCCATATTGTGGGCGATATTGGTTGCACCTACGGTCAGGCCGGACATACCGATTAAAGAGGCAGCTGCCAGTTTGATTAAAGTTTTCATTGTTTGTATCACTTTCTTGTCTGTCGGCCGAAAAACGGCCTAAGTTGCGTTTTCTGAGGTATTGTAATTAATTCGTTTATGATTGAATTATTTGTGTACTACCGTTTCGATATTACGGGAGATGCCGATGGCAGAAGCCGATATTCCGGACATACCGATTAAAGAAGCGGCGGCAAGCGTTATTAAATGTCCCATTTTAAGTAGTCCTTTTTCATAGATACAAAATGTTATTTAACAACATACACATTTTTTGCCGGCATCTGCGCTACCGACAGGACGAATCATACCGTGTTAATCGTTAATTAATACAACTTTTCCGTAAAGATAAAATACTAAAAATATACATAATGAAGATTTTAGTTAATTTATATTTTGTTTTGAAAATGACACCGATGTCTTCTTCAATGACACCGATGTCTTGATTACATACGCACTACAAACGTGTTTCATTTTCCCCATAAAATCCCTCCTTTTTTGTTGTAAAATCGCACTCTAAATTAAATATGTTTTTAAATTCAAAATGTTATAAATTTATCTTTTTCACAACCTAAATGTTCAATTAGTCAAAACCAATACCTTTGATAGCTTCTTTTAAAGAAAACACACGTTTCTAGCGCATATCCGACCATAAAATGCGCTGCAAATATATGATATAGTGAAACATTCTGCGTATTGACTATTTCCAGCATGAACAACACCCTAATCCTGACCGGCGCGGCCGCATTTTTTATCGGCGCGCTGTTTGCTTGGCTGATAACACGCTACCAAGCCCAAAGCCGACACTTTATTGTTTTGCAAGAATTGGCCGAAAGTCGCCGCCTACATGAGTTTGCCGAACAGGTGCAGGCTCAAACTGCGGCGGACTTGGCGCAAAGCCGCCATACCGTGCAGGAATTGCAAGACGAATTGCAGGAGACAGGCAACCGCTTTGCCGCAGCCGAAAAACAGATTGCCTATCTGCAAGATTGCGAGGCCGAAGCCGAAGCTTTAAAACACGAATGTGCAAAATGGCAGCAAAGCGCGCAAAACCTGCAAATCAACAATGAACGCCTAAACACGCAACTGGCTCAAGAACAGGCCTTGAGCGCGGATAAAAATACGCTTTTGCAACAACAGGAAGCGGAAAAAGGCCGTCTGAAACAAGGCTACGACACGCTGTTAGAGCAAAACCATGCGCTGCAAGTCCAAAACGAACGCCTCTCCACACAATTGACGCAAGAAAAAGCCAATATCGACGACAAAAACAGCCTTTTACAGCAACAGGAAGCTGAAAAAGGCCGTCTGAAACAAGAATACGCCGCCCTTTTGGAGCAAAATCACGCGCTTCAAGTCCAAAATGAGCGCCTCAACACCCAATCGGAAAAAGACCGTCAGGCTGCCGAAGAAAAATTAGCTCTATTGGCAGATGCGCGTAAAAACCTAAGCGACCAGTTCCAAAACCTCGCCAACACTATTTTAGAAGAGAAAAGCCGCCGCTTTACCGAGCAAAACCACGACCACCTTCAGCAACTGCTCAATCCGCTCAACGAACGCATACACGGCTTCAGCGAGCTGGTTCAGCAGACTTATGAAAAAGAAGCCAAAGAACGCCTGACCATCGAAAACGAGCTCAAACGCCTGCAAACCCTCAACACTCAGCTCCACCACGATGCTAAAGCGCTGACCACCGCGCTGACCGGCACGCAAAACAAAACCCAAGGCAACTGGGGAGAAATGATTTTGGAAAGCGTATTGGAAAATTCCGGCCTGCAAAAAGGTCGAGAATACATTGTCCAAGCTTCCAGCGTCCGCCACGAAGCAGACGGCACCCAACGCCGCCTCCAGCCCGATGTCCTCATCAATCTGCCCGACAACAAACAAATCGTCATCGACTCCAAAGTATCGCTGACCGCCTACGTCCGCTATACGCAAAGCACCGGCGCAGAAGCAGAGCGCGAGCTTGCCAACCACGTCGCCAGTATCCGCGCCCACATCAAAAGCTTGGCAGCGAAGGATTACACCGACCTTGAGGGTGTCAAAACGTTGGACTTCGTCTTTATGTTCGTCCCTGTCGAACCGGCCTACCTCCTCGCCCTGCAACACGATCCAAACCTCTTCCAAGAGTGTTTCGACAAACGCATCATGCTGACCGGCCCCAGCACCCTGCTCGCCACCCTGCGCACCGTTGCCAACATCTGGCGCAATGAGCAACAAAACCAAAACGCGCTGGCGATTGCCGAGGCAGGCAGCAAACTTTATGACAAATTTGTCGGCTTTGTCGAAAGCATGGACGGCATCAATAAAGCGCTCGGTCAGGCTCAATCCCAGTTTCAGACGGCCTATGGCCGCTTGGTTTCCGGCAGGGGCAACCTCATCAGCAGCACCGAAAAACTGCGCAAATTGGGCATCAAAGCCGGTAAGCAACTGCAACGCGATTTATTAGAAAAAGCCATGTCAGAAAACGAAGACCACGCCGCCTTACCGACCGCACAAGCCCAAGAAAATGACTGATAAAATTTAAGGCATTGCAAATAAAGGGAATTTAACCAATGAGCAACATCACCATCGTCCTTGCCGCCGATACCGGCTATGCCGAGCAGGTTCATACACTGATGAAGTCCGTCTGTACCCACAACAAAAATGTCAATTTCTACCTCATGCACAATACCTTCAGGCGGGAATGGATCGACTATACCAACCAAAAGCTCGCAGCCAGCGGCAGCCGTCTGAATGATGTCAAAATCGAGATGGACTTCAGCCAATATCGCCGCCTACCCCATATTTCGGATGCCGCATTTTTCCGTCTGATGATGCAACATCTGCCTGTCGACCGCGCCCTGTATCTCGACAGCGATATGGTGGTTACCCAATCCCTACACGATTTGTTCAACCTCGATATGCGCGACTATCCCGTCGCCGCCGTACAAGATTCCTATCTCGCCCGTACCGATTGGAACCATCCGACCGGCCTGCACACTACGCCCTATTTCAATTCCGGTATGTTGTTGGTCGACCTGGCGCAATGGCGGGAACACAATATCGCGGCGCAACTGCTGCAAACTGCTACCACCATTGACAAATCCGTTCCCTACGGCGACCAATGCTTTCTAAACACCGTATTTCAAAAAAACTGGCTGCAACTAGAAGAATCTTGGAATTTCCAAACAGGCGCAGTCCAATATTTCCAAAAACGAAATCTCGGCGAAGTATTCCCCAAACCTGACACTGTTCCGCCCGTTATCCACTACACCACACGCGCCAAACCGTGGTTGTGCGATTACGGCGAAATTCCTTTTATCGAAGTCTATTGGCAATACTATTGCGCCGACTGGCCGAAAGCGTAATTTCAGGCAAGGGACCCCTCTCCCTTCGATTACTCTTAAAGAACCCATCATCAAAAACAAAAGGCCGTCTGAAATCGTTTCAGACGGCCTTTAAGCCATAAAAAAACAGGCAGAACATTCTGCCTGTTTTTTTGTTCAAAACTAACCATAGAGTGAGCATACCACCCTCAGTCGGCGTTATCGTTATCCGATTAGATACCGCGCAACAATTCGTTCACGCTGGTTTTCGCACGGGTTTGCGCGTCCACGCGTTTAACGATAACCGCGCAGTAGAGGCTGTGGCTACCGTCTTTGGAAGGCATGCTGCCGGATACGACAACAGAGCCAGCCGGTACGCGGCCTTGATAGATTTCGCCGGTAGTACGGTCAAAGATTTTAGTGGATTGACCGATGAACACGCCCATGGAAATCACGCTGCCTTCTTCGACAATCACGCCCTCAACGATTTCAGAACGCGCACCGATGAAGCAGTTGTCTTCAATAATGGTCGGACTGGCTTGCAGAGGCTCGAGTACGCCGCCGATGCCGACGCCGCCGCTCAAGTGCACGTTTTTACCGATTTGCGCGCAAGAGCCGACAGTCGCCCAAGTATCGACCATCGCTCCTTCGTCAACGTATGCGCCGATGTTGACATAAGAAGGCATCAACACGACATTTTTCGCCACAAAGCTGCCGCGGCGGGCAACGGCACCCGGAACTGCGCGGAAACCTGCGCTGCGGAATTCGTCTTCAGACCAATCGGCAAATTTAGTCGGCACTTTGTCGAAGTATTTGTTCACGCCGTCGTTGAGGATTTCATTGTCCTGAATGCGGAAAGACAGCAATACGGCTTTTTTCGCCCATTCGTTGACTTTCCATTCACCCACACCCAAACGCTCGGCAACGCGCAGTTTGCCGGAGTCAAGTTGGCGGATGGTTTCCAAAACCGCTTCACGCACTTCCGGGGTAACGGTATTCGGATTGATTTCGGCACGGTTTTCAAAAGCCGTTTCAATGATGTTTTGCAAAGACATGTTGATTCCTTCAAGAGATCAGGGCCGTCTGAAACCTCTTCAGGCCGCCCTATTACAAATATTTAACTCGTTATTTTGCCATGTAAAAGCGATTTCGTCAGCTATTAACATGATGAGCGCCGAGCATTACACGGCAGGATTTCGGTTAAACCAAGATTTTCAGACGGCCTGTTCGAGTGAATGGAATCGCATTTATTTTCTAACTAATTTTCCAGCCACGATATTCAGACTGTCTATTCTGCCGACACGCCGTGCCGATAAATCAATCTTCGCCGCCAATCTTTTGCAGAAGATTTTCAGCCACCACGCCGCATTCGATATTCCGCTTTAACGGTTTCGTATTCAAATCCTTCAAGACCGTCTGAAAGTCGGCAAAATCCATCAACTGCGAACCGAAACGGCGCATATGTTCGGTATCCTGCTGACAGTCTATCAGCGCAACGCCCAAATCCGCCAAAAACGGTACGGCGCGGGCAAACGCAATCTTGGACGCATCGGGACGCAAGGCAAACATCGACTCGCCATAAAACACGCAGCCGATTTGCACGCCGTAAAACCCGCCTGCCAACTGCATTTCGCCTTGTTCATCCGGCAGCCAGCATTCAAACGAATGCGCATGCCCCTGATGGTGCAGCTTCAAATAGGCCGTCTGAAACGCAGGTTCTATCCATGTTCCGTCCTGTTCCGGACGCGGCACATTGGCGCAATGGGCAATTACTTTTTCAAAACAGCGGTTGACCGTTACCCGATACGGCTTGTGACGCAAAGTTTTGGCGAGCGAACGGCCGATATGCAGGCTTCCCGGCACAATCACGGCTCGCGGCGCAACCGCATACCAGAAAAACCAACCGTCGCGACTAAACCACGGAAAAATCCCCTGCCCATACGCCGACAACAGCCGCCCCGTATCCAAATCGCCACTGACGCCGACCAAGCCGTCGCATTCATCTAATGCGTAAGACAGGTCGGGGAAACGATAATCCCGTGGCGCAAGAAAAGGAATCTTCATCGTAAAGCCCATAAAGTTTCAGACGGCCTCAGGCTGAAAATGCCCAAGGCCGTCTGAAAAATCAACATACAAACTGATTAACGTTTGGTTTTGGTTTGGCATTCGCCGCATACGCCGTACATATACAGCGCGTGATCGACGATGCGGTAGCCGTTTTCTTCGGCGATTTTGTCTTGCAGCGCTTCGATTTCCGGATTGTGGAATTCGGTTACTTCGCCGCATTTCACGCAGACGATGTGGTCGTGGTGATCGCCTTTGTCCAATTCGTAAACCGCTTTGCCGGTTTCAAAGTGGTGACGTTGCAAAATGCCGGCCTGTTCAAACTGGGTCAACACACGGTAAATCGTCGCCACACCGATTTCCACACCCTCTTCCAACAGGATACGGTACACATCTTCCGCACTCAAATGCTCCTCGGCATGAGTCTCGAACAAGTCCAAAATTTTCAAACGTGGACCCGTAACTTTCAAACCGCTGTCTTTCAATTGCGCAATGTTGCTGAATTTTTCCATAATATTCAATATCCCTGTAAGGTAATAACCGTTATAATACGCACTTTCCGCCCGTTTGCCCACTATTGGGCCGTTAAAGGGCGGCAATCTGCCGCCGGTCTTGCAATTGAAAATCGGCGAAAAGAAAAATTAAGAAGATGATTATCGTTTGCTTTTTAAAAATATTCAAGCGATGATAAACATCTTTCCCGAAATGACACAGAAAGGTAAGCCCGTGAATAAAGCCTTATGCCTTGCCATCGCCGCTATTTTAGGTCTGGCCTCATGCAGTGCCGAGCGCGTATCCAACTTTCCATCCTACAAACTCAAAATCATTCAAGGTAACGAGCTCAATCCTCGCGCCGTGGTTTCCCTGCGCCAAGGTATGACCCGCGACCAAGTCCAACTGCTGCTCGGCACGCCGCTCCTGCGTGACGCCTTCCACGCCGACCGCTGGGATTACACTTTCAACACCAGCCGCAACGGCATCATCAAAGAACAAAGCAACCTGACCCTGTACTTTGAAAACGACGTCCTCGCACGTGCCGAAGGCGATGCCATTCAAAAATCCATCGAAGCCGTTCAAGCCGGACAAAACGTCGTTCCGACTACCAAAACCAACGCGAAATAAGGAAGCCCCATGAGCGCATTGAAAATCGCCATTGCCGGCGTCAACGGCCGCATGGGTCGCGTTTTGGTTGAAGCGGTCAACAACCATCCCGATGCCGTCCTCTCCGGCGCACTGGAGCATTCCGGTTCGGAAGTATTGGGTTTGGATGCAGGCTTCGCCTCCGGCCTCAAAACCGGCGTTGCCATTTCAGACGACGTGGATGCCGTACTGGCTCAAAGCGATGTCCTCATCGACTTTACCCGTCCCGAGCCAACCCTAAAACACCTGCAAAAATGCGTGGAAAAAGGCGTCAACATCATCATCGGCACCACCGGTTTCGACGACGCAGGCAAAGCCGCCATCCAAGCCGCAGGCGAAAAAACAGGCGTTGTTTTTGCAGCCAATTTCAGCGTCGGCGTCAACCTGACCTTCCACATCCTCGACACCGTCGCCCGCGTGTTAAACGAAGGCTACGACATCGAAATCATCGAAGGCCACCACCGCCACAAAGTCGATGCCCCAAGCGGTACTGCGTTGCGCATGGGTGAAGTCATTGCCGACGCACTCGGCCGCGACCTCAAAGAATGCGCCGTTTACGGCCGCGAAGGTCATACCGGCCCGCGTGATCCGTCCACCATCGGTTTTGCCACCGTCCGCGCAGGCGACATCGTCGGCGACCACACCGCCCTCTTCGCCACTGACGGCGAGCGCGTGGAAATCACCCACAAGGCCAGCAGCCGCATGACCTTTGCCGCCGGTGCCGTACGCGCCGCAGTTTGGGCAAACGGCAAAAAAGGCCTGTACGATATGCAAGACGTACTGGGTTTGAAAAACCGATAAACCCGCATCATCAGGTTTCATACCTTACAAGGCCGTCTGAAAGCACAACGTCGATTTTCAGACGGCCTTATTAAAAAGAAAGTCCCACCATGTCCTATCAACAAATCACCATCAACGTCAACGATGCCGTCGCCGAACGCCTTGCCGACGCGCTGATGGAACACGGCGCATTGTCCGCCGCCATTGAAGATGCCTACGCCGGTACAGAAAACGAGCAGGCTATTTTCGGCGAGCCGGGCATGCCGACCGAGCAAATCTGGCAACAAAGCAAAGTCATCGCCCTTTTCGGCGAAAGCGACGACGCCGCTTCCATTATCGAAACTGCCGCGCAGGAATGCGGTTTGAACGATTTGAAATACACCGGCGAAATCCTTGAAGATCAAGACTGGGTACGCCTGACCCAAGCGCAATTCGATCCGATTCAAATTTCCGAGCGCTTGTGGATTACCCCGTCTTGGCACGAAGCGCCCAACGGCAACGCCGTCAACCTGCAACTCGACCCGGGCCTTGCCTTCGGCACCGGCAGCCATCCGACCACCCGCCTCTGCCTCAAATGGCTCGACACGCAACTCAAAGGTGGCGAAAGCGTATTGGACTACGGTTGCGGCTCAGGCATTTTGGCCATTGCCGCCCTCAAACTCGGTGCAGGCTCCGCCATCGGCGTAGACATTGACGAACAAGCCATCCGCGCCAGCAAAGACAATGCCGCGCAAAACAACGTCAATGCGCAGTTCTACCTGCCGGACGGCCTGCCGCAAGGTCAATTTGATGTCGTTGTCGCCAACATTCTGGCAAACCCGTTGCGTATGCTCGGCGAAATGCTTGCCGCGCGTACCAAACAAGGCGGCCGCATTGTCTTGTCCGGCCTTTTGGACGAACAAGTCGAAGAACTCAGCGGCATTTACAGCCAATGGTTCGACATCGAGCCTGCCGAAATCGAAGAAGGCTGGGCGCGATTGAGCGGCGTCAAACGCTAAACCTGTTTTACGATACAAAGGCCGTCTGAAATTTAATCTTTCAGACGGCCTTTTTGCACTTAAAACGCTGAATATTCCAGCAAAATCAGGTATAATTGCCTATTATTTTGACCTTTCGGAACACATCCGCCGCGCCCGTTTGATATTTCATCGCGCGCACGGAAAAATTCCTTGAAATTCAGCAAGAAAAGACCATGACTGACCAAAAACACGAAGAATACGGCGCCGACAGCATACAAGTGCTGGAAGGCTTGGAAGCGGTACGCAAACGCCCCGGTATGTATATCGGCGACACGCAGGACGGCAGCGGCCTGCACCACATGGTGTTCGAGGTGCTCGACAACGCCATTGACGAAGCGCTCGCCGGACATTGCGACAAAATCACCGTAACCATCCATGCCGACAATTCCGTCAGCGTGGCCGACAACGGCCGCGGCATGCCGACCGGTATCCACCCGAAAGAAGGCCGCTCTGCCGCCGAAGTCATCATGACCGTCTTGCACGCAGGCGGCAAATTCGACAACAACAGCTACAAAATCTCCGGCGGCTTGCACGGCGTGGGCGTATCCGTCGTCAACGCGCTGTCCGACTGGGTAACGCTGACCATCTACCGCGACGGCAAAGAACACTTCGTCCGTTTCGTACGCGGCGAAACCGAAGAGCCGTTGCGAGTAGTCGGCGATTCCGACAAAAAAGGCACGACCGTGCGCTTCCTCGCCAGCGCGGAAACCTTCGGCAACGTCGAATACAGCTTCGACATCCTCGCCAAACGCATCCGCGAACTTTCCTTCCTGAACAACGGCGTGGACATCGAATTGATTGACGAACGCGACGGCAAACACGAAAGCTTCGCCCTTTCCGGCGGCGTGGCAGGTTTCGTACAATACATGAACCGCAAAAAAACGCCGTTGCACGAAAAAATCTTCTATGCATTCGGCGAAAAAGACGGCATGAGCGTGGAATGCGCGATGCAATGGAACGACAGCTACCAAGAAAGCGTGCAATGTTTCACTAACAACATTCCGCAACGTGATGGCGGCACCCACTTGACCGCACTGCGCCAAGTGATGACCCGCACCATCAACAACTATATCGAAGCCAACGAAGTCGCCAAAAAAGCCAAAGTCGAAACCGCCGGCGACGATATGCGTGAAGGCCTGACCTGCGTTTTGTCCGTCAAACTGCCCGATCCGAAATTCTCATCGCAAACCAAAGACAAACTGGTTTCCAGCGAAATCGGTCCCGTCGTCAACGAAGTCATCAACCAAGCCCTGACCGACTTCCTTGAAGAAAACCCGACCGAAGCCAAAATCATCACCAGCAAAATCGTCGATGCCGCGCGCGCTCGCGAAGCCGCCCGCAAAGCACGCGAAATTACCCGCCGCAAAGGCGTGATGGACGGTTTGGGCCTGCCGGGCAAACTTGCCGACTGCCAAGAAAAAGACCCTGCCCTGTCCGAACTCTACCTCGTCGAGGGCGACTCCGCAGGCGGTTCCGCCATGCAAGGCCGCGACCGCAAATTCCAAGCGATTTTGCCGCTCAAAGGTAAAATTTTGAACGTTGAGAAAGCACGTTTTGAAAAAATGCTGGCCAGCCAAGAAGTCGCCACGCTGATTACCGCTTTGGGCGCGGGCATCGGCAAAGAAGAATTCAATGCCGAAAAACTGCGCTACCACCGCATCATCATCATGACCGATGCCGACGTGGACGGCGCGCACATCCGCACCCTGCTCCTGACCTTCTTCTACCGCCAAATGCCCGAGCTGGTCGAACGCGGCTACATCTACATCGCCCAGCCGCCTTTGTACAAAGCCAAATACGGCAAACAAGAGCGCTATCTCAAAGACGAATTGGAAAAAGACCAATGGCTGCTCGGCTTGGCCTTGGAAAAAGCCAAAATCGTTTCAGACGGCCGCACCATCGAAGGCGAAGAGCTTGCCAATACCGCCAAACAATTCCTGTTGGCCAAAACCGTTATCGAGCAAGAAAGCCGCATCATTGACGAACTCGTCCTGCACGCCATGCTGCACGCTTCGCCGGTCGACCTCAGTACAGCAGAAAGCGCAGACCGCGCCGTTGCCGAATTGAGCGGCCTCTTGGACGAAAAAGAAGTCGCACTTGAACGCATCGAAGGCCACGAAGGACACCAGTTCATCAAAATCACACGCAAGCTGCACGGCAATGTGATGGTGAGCTACCTCGAGCCTAAGTTCCTCAACAGCAAAGCCTACCAAACCCTTACCCAAACCGCCGCCGCACTCAAAGGCATGGTCGGCAAAGGGGCGAAGCTCTACAAAGGCGACAACGAGTACGACATCGACAGCTTTGAAGGCGCTTTGGACATCTTGATGAGCGTTGCCCAAAAAGGCATGTCCATCCAACGATACAAAGGCTTGGGCGAGATGAATCCGGAACAGCTTTGGGAAACCACGATGGATCCTACCGTCCGCCGCCTCCTGAAAGTCCGCATCGAAGACGCCATCGCCGCCGACGAAGTGTTCGTCACCCTCATGGGCGACGAAGTCGAACCGCGCCGTGCCTTCATCGAAAACAACGCCCTGCTGGCACAAAACATCGACGCCTAAGCATGGGGATATAAAAGGCCGTCTGAAAACCATTTTCAGACGGCCTTTTTTGTTTTTGTACTTTATTTCTTACAACTCAAATCCCAACAACTTCGCGTGTTTTAATAGAGCGTTCCAACTGATTCAGATTCGGGACAACCCAAATACCCTGTTTGAAACGCTCCAATCTGCTTCCAATTTATTCCGCTTTTCCCAAAATCATCGCATCGCCATAGCTGAAAAAGCGGTATTCCTGTTCCACCGCATGACGGTAAACGCTGCGGATATGCTCCATACCCGAAAACGCGCTGACAAGCATCAGCAAGGTTGATTTGGGCAGGTGGAAGTTGGTAATCAAGCGGTCGGCAACATTGAAGCGGTAGCCCGGCGTAATGAAAATATCGGTATCGCCGCGTCCGGCTTTCAGACGGCCTGTTTCGCGTGCGGCGGACTCCAAGGCGCGCATGGAGGTTGTACCCACTGCCCACACCTTATTGCCGCGCGCTTTGGCGGCCTCAACGGCGGCAACGGTCTCGGCCGGTACGTCAAACCACTCGCTGTGCATTTTATGTTCTTCAATTTTATCGACGCGCACGGGTTGGAATGTGCCTGCACCGACGTGCAGGGTTACTTCCGCGGTTTCTACGCCTTTGGCTTTCAGACGGCCCAATAACTCATCGGTAAAGTGCAAACCTGCCGTCGGCGCGGCCACTGCGCCTTGATACTTGGCGTACACGGTCTGATAGCGGCTGTCGTCTTCATCATCGGCCGCGCGTTCGATATAAGGCGGCAACGGCAAATGACCGTTTTGCTCCAAAAGTTCATAAACGGTTTGCTCGCCTTCAAATTTCAGGCAAAACAATTCTTCCGCACGTTCCATCATGACGGCACGGATATCGCCTTCAAAAATCAATTCTGTACCCGGCTTTGGCGATTTGGACGAGCGGATATGCGCCAATGCGGTATGCGCGTCCAATACCCGTTCAATCAGGGCTTCGATTTTGCCGCCGCTGGCTTTTTGGCCGAACAGGCGCGCCTTCATCACTTTGGTATTGTTAAACACCAGCACATCGCCCGGTGCGACATAATCGGGTAAATCGCCGAAATGTTTGTCTTCAATCGGCAATGTAGGCAAGGCAACCAGAAGCCTGCTGCTGCCGCGCACTTCCGGAGGATGCTGGGCAATCAGTTTTTCGGGCAATTCAAAATCAAAATCGGAAATATCCATTGTCGCGCATACTTTAAAAAAACAGGCGCCATTATACGCGCAAAGTTGGTTTTCAGACGGCATGTTTTATCGAAAAACCAATAAATTAGAATAAACGCTCTTGAAAAAATTACTTTTTAACGAAAATCAGCGTTCCTTTCTTTTTTCGCCGAAAAACGCCTTTTTTCTATCTTTTACTGGACATTTACCGACAAGTTCGGGAAAATAACCAGATTCATTTCTCAGGCTCCGCCCTGTTCCGACATTATTTAAACGCCGGATGGCAAACCTACCTTCCGACGTCTCAGGAAATCATCTAAAACCACAGCGGCGCATACCCAATATGCACTTTATGCCGCGCTAAAAAGGAAAAGCAATGGATTTGCGTAAATTAAAAAAACTGATTGATTTGGTCGAAGAATCAGGCATTGCAGAAATTGAAGTTACCGAAGGCGAAGAAAAAGTCCGCATTACGCGTACCACTGCCGCCGCAGCGCCTATTTATGCTGCTCCGGCACCTGCCGCAGCCGCTCCGGTTGCCGCCCCTGCCGCTGCTCCGGCCGCAGCCGCTCCAGCCGCCGCCCCTGCCGCTCGCGATTTGTCCAACGCGCAAAAATCGCCTATGGTCGGTACGTTCTACCGCGCCCCCGGCCCTAACGCCGCTGCTTTCGTTGAAGTCGGCCAACAAGTCAAAGCCGGCGATACTTTGTGCATCATCGAAGCCATGAAGCTGATGAATGAAATCGAAGCCGAGAAATCCGGTGTCGTTAAAGAAATTCTGGTTGAAAACGGTACTCCGGTCGAATACGGCGAGCCGCTCTTCATCATTGAATAATCCGTTTTTTCAGACGGCCTTTATCTTTAAGGCCGTCTGAAATTCCTTTTTCTGTTCATTAAGGACAAACCATGCGTCTGATTTTGGCTATTTTCTTGCCATGGCTTCAGTTTTTCACCATCGGCCGTCCGTTTGCAGGCATCATCTGTCTGATTCTGCAATGTACGCTGGTCGGCTGGATACCGGCAGCCATGTGGTCGGTTTACGCCTTGAGCCAATACAAAACCGACCAAAAAATCCGCAACGCATTAGGCGGCCGCCAATAGGCCGTCTGAACCATCCGGAAAGATTATCATGCTGAAAAAAGTATTGATCGCCAACCGGGGCGAAATCGCCCTGCGCGTCCTGCGTGCCTGCCGTGAAATGGGCATCGCCACCGTCGCCGTCCATTCCGAAGCCGACAAAGACAGCCTGCACGTCAAACTCGCCGACGAATCCGTGTGCATCGGCCCTGCCGCATCCGCACAAAGCTACCTCAACATTCCCGCCCTCATCGCAGCCGCCGAAGTCACCGAAGCCGACGGCATCCACCCAGGCTACGGCTTCCTCGCCGAAAACGCCAATTTTGCCGAACAAGTCGAACAATCCGGCTTTGTCTTCATCGGCCCTAAAGCCGACACCATCCGTCTGATGGGCGACAAAGTATCCGCCAAACACGCCATGATTGAAGCCGGCGTGCCTTGCGTTCCCGGCTCTGACGGCGCATTGCCAGACGACGGCGAAGAAATCCTCAAAATTGCCGATAAAGTCGGTTATCCCGTCATTATCAAAGCCTCCGGCGGCGGCGGCGGTCGCGGTATGCGCGTCGTCGAGAAAAAAGAAGACCTCCTCCAGTCTGTTGAAATGACCAAAGCCGAAGCAGGCGCGGCATTCGGCAACCCGATGGTTTACATGGAACGCTATCTACAGCGTCCGCGCCACGTCGAAATCCAAGTGATTGCCGACGAACACGGCAACGCCATCTACCTTGCAGAGCGCGACTGCTCCATGCAGCGCCGCCACCAAAAAGTCATCGAAGAAGCACCGGCTCCGTTCATCACTGAAGAAGAACGCGCCAAAATCGGCAAAGCCTGTGCCGACGCTTGCAAACGCATCGGCTATCGCGGCGCAGGTACGTTTGAATTCCTGTACGAAGACGGCGAATTCTTCTTTATCGAGATGAACACTCGCGTTCAGGTTGAGCATCCGGTTACCGAGCTCATCACCGGCGTAGACATCGTCCAAGAGCAATTACGCATCGCATCCGGTCTGCCTTTGCAATACAAACAGGAAGACATTCAAGTCGAAGGCCACGCGTTTGAGTGCCGTATCAATGCCGAAGACCCGTACAACTTCATTCCAAGCCCGGGCCTGATTGAAAGCTGCCACCTGCCCGGCGGCTTCGGCATCCGCGTCGACAGCCACATCTACCAAGGCTACCGCATCCCTCCTTACTACGACAGCCTGATCGGCAAAATCTGCGTCGTCGGTAAAGACCGCGACCAAGCCATGGCAAAAATGCGCGTAGCCCTTGCCGAACTGGCGATTACCGGCATCAAAACCAATACGCCGCTGCATCGCGACTTGTTCAGTGACCCAGGCTTCCAAAAAGGTGGCGTCAGCATCCACTACTTGGAACACTGGTTGGAAGAACGCAAAGCCAAACAGGATAAATAATCCCTTGTTTTGACTAAAAATCAGGCCGTCTGAAACGCAAAACAAAGTTTCAGACGGCCTTTTTTCACAATCAAATTATTTATTAAAACTAATGATATTTAATAATTGATTTATTATATCTATTCTAAATCGGTTTCATAGTTCCAATAGTCAAAACCTTTCTGTATAGTTCTTTTCATAGTTTAAATAAAAGGAAAAACAAATGTCGATACAAGAAATTTATGAATATCAAGAAACCAGCTACGAATATGCTTTTCGGCAAATCGTTTTATAAATCACTGACCATTTTGCAAAGGAAATCATCATGACCGTCTCTAAATGCCCTGTTACCCACCTGACCATGAACAACGGCGCGCCCGTTGCCGACAATCAAAACAGCCTGACTGCCGGTCCGCGCGGCCCTCTGCTGGCGCAGGATTTGTGGCTGAATGAAAAACTTGCCGACTTCGTGCGCGAAGTCATCCCCGAACGCCGTATGCACGCCAAAGGTTCAGGCGCGTTCGGTACGTTTACCGTAACACACGACATCACAAAATACACCCGCGCCAAAATCTTCAGCGAAGTCGGTAAGAAAACCGAGATGTTCGCCCGTTTCACCACCGTGGCAGGCGAGCGCGGCGCAGCAGATGCGGAACGCGACATCCGTGGCTTTGCATTGAAGTTCTATACCGAAGAAGGCAACTGGGACATGGTCGGCAACAACACGCCCGTGTTCTTCCTGCGCGACCCGCGTAAATTCCCCGACCTGAACAAAGCCGTCAAACGCGACCCGCGCACCAATATGCGTTCTGCCACAAACAACTGGGACTTCTGGACGCTGCTGCCCGAAGCCCTGCACCAAGTCACCATCGTCATGAGCGACCGCGGTATCCCCGCCAGCTACCGCCATATGCACGGCTTCGGTTCGCATACATACAGCTTCTGGAACAAAGCAGGCGAACGTTTTTGGGTGAAATTCCACTTCCGCAGCCAGCAAGGTATTAAAAACCTGACCAACGAAGAAGCCGCAAAAATCATCGCCGACGACCGCGAAAGCCATCAACGCGATCTGTACGAAGCCATCGAACGCGGCGAGTTTCCGAAATGGACGATGTACATCCAAGTCATGCCTGAAGCCGATGCGGAAAAAGTGCCTTATCATCCTTTCGATTTGACCAAAGTTTGGCCGAAAAAAGACTATCCGCTGATTGAAGTCGGCGAATTCGAGTTGAACCGCAATCCCGAAAACTTCTTCGCCGATGTGGAACAATCCGCCTTCGCCCCGAGCAATCTGGTTCCCGGTATCGGCGCCAGCCCCGACAAAATGCTGCAAGCCCGTTTGTTCAATTACGCTGATGCGCAGCGCTACCGTTTGGGCGTAAACTTCCGCCAAATTCCCGTCAACCGCCCGCGTTGCCCTGTTCACAGCAACCAGCGCGACGGACAAGGCCGCGCCGACGGCAACTACGGCAGCCTGCCGCACTACGAACCCAACAGCTTCAACCAATGGCAACAACAGCCCGACTTCGCCGAACCGCCTTTGAAAATCAACGGCGACGCGGCGCACTGGGACTACCGCCAAGACGATGACGACTACTTCAGCCAACCGCGCGCCTTGTTCAACCTGATGAACGACGCGCAGAAACAGGCTTTGTTCGGCAACACCGCCGCAGCCATGGGCGATGCCCCAGACTTCATCAAATACCGCCACATCCGCAACTGCTACTATTGCGACCCGGCATACGGCAAAGGCGTAGCCAAAGCCCTTGGACTGACTGTCGAAGATGCCCAAGCGGCACGAGCCAACGACCCGGCTTTAGGTCAACCTGGTTTACTGTAAGGAGGCATTATGTGGATAGAAATTGAAGAACTCTTGTCTCAAGCTGTCCGATACAGCCGTTCGAGCAAAAAGTAACGGTTTAGATCATTAAGCAGGCCGTCTGAAACGCAGAATAAAGTTTCAGACGGCCTTTTTTGATGATGAAGTTTATTTAACTGCTTCTGATTCAATAGAACTGGCTACCCTTATTTCTCTGTAAATCATGGCATTCTCCTCACCATCTCATGCCTCTACTGGCAAATAAAAAACCGCACGGCTGCTTGCCGTGCGGTTTTGCTTTTTATCTGAAGGTTTCAGACGGCCTTACATCATGCCGCCCATACCACCCATGCCGCCCATATCAGGCATAGCAGGTTTTTCTTCAGGAATTTCAGCAATCATGCAGTCTGTGGTCAGCATCAGGCCGGCGATAGATGCAGCATGTTGCAGCGCGGAACGGGTTACTTTGGCAGGATCGAGTACGCCCATTTCGATCATGTCGCCGTATTCACCGGAGCCTGCGTTGTAACCGTAGTTGCCTTTGCCTTCCAACACTTTGTTGACGACCACGCTAGGTTCGCCGCCTGCGTTGGCAACGATTTGGCGCAGCGGAGACTCAACGGCGCGCAAGACGATTTGTACGCCTGCGTCTTGGTCGGCATTGCCGGTGTGCAGGTTTTCCAAAGCGGCACGTGCGCGCAACAGGGCTACGCCACCGCCTGCAACCACGCCTTCTTCAACGGCTGCGCGGGTAGCGTGCAGCGCGTCTTCCACGCGGTCTTTTTTCTCTTTCATTTCGACTTCGGTAGCGGCACCGACCTTGATCACTGCCACACCGCCTGCTAATTTAGCCACGCGCTCTTGCAGTTTTTCTTTGTCGTATTCGCTGGTCGCGGTTTCGATTTGTTGGCGGATTTCGGCAACACGCGCTTCGATTTGGGCAGCGTCGCCGAAGCCGTCGATGATGGTGGTGTTTTCTTTACCGATTTCGATGCGTTTGGCTTGACCCAAATCGTCCAAAGTCGCTTTTTCCAGAGACAGGCCGACTTCTTCGGAAATGACCACGCCGCCGGTCAGGATAGCGATGTCTTGCAACATGGCTTTGCGGCGGTCGCCGAAGCCAGGGGCTTTAACGGCAACGGTTTTCAGGATGCCACGGATGTTGTTCACCACCAAAGTCGCCAATGCTTCGCCTTCTACGTCTTCAGCGATAATTAAGAGCGGACGGCTGGCTTTGGCCACTTGTTCCAAAACAGGCAACAAGTCGCGGATATTGCTGATTTTTTTGTCGAACAACAATACAAACGGATTGTCCAAAGCTGCGATTTGTTTTTCAGCGTCGTTGATGAAGTAAGGAGACAGGTAGCCGCGATCGAACTGCATACCTTCAACCACGTCCAGCTCGTTTTCCAAAGATTTGCCGTCTTCAACGGTAATCACGCCTTCTTTACCGACTTTTTCCATCGCTTCGGCGATAATCGCGCCGACTTGTTCGTCAGAGTTGGCGGAAATCGAGCCGACTTGAGCGATTTCTTTAGAAGTATCGCAAGGTTTGGCGATGTTTTTCAGCTCGTCAACCAAAGCGGCAACGGCTTTGTCGATACCGCGTTTCAGGTCGGTCGGGTTCATGCCGGCGGTAACGTATTTCATGCCTTCGGCAACGATGGATTGCGCCAATACGGTTGCAGTGGTGGTACCGTCGCCGGCCACGTCGTTGGTTTTAGACGCCACTTCTTTCACCATTTGCGCGCCCATGTTTTCGAATTTGTCTTTCAATTCGATTTCTTTTGCAACAGACACACCGTCTTTAGTGATGTGCGGGCCGCCGAAAGCGCGGTCGAGTACCACGTTGCGGCCTTTAGGGCCCAAAGTTACGCGGACGGCGTTTGCCAATACATTGACGCCGTTTACCATTTTTTGGCGAACTTCATTGCCGAATTGTACGTCTTTTGCTGCCATTTAAATTCTCCAAATCAATATTAAAAATCTGTTCGAGGCCGTCTGAAAACTTCATGTTTGATTCAGACGGCCTTTGGTTCTGAAACTTAATTCAACAATTATTCAACGATACCGAAAATGTCTTCTTCACGCATTACCAACAGCTCTTCGCCGTCGGCTTTTACAGTTTGGCCGCTGTATTTGCCGAAGATCACTTTGTCGCCGACTTTGACATCCAGCGGACGGCGTTCGCCGTCTTTGCCGATTTTGCCCGCACCTACGGCGATCACTTCGCCCATGTCGGGTTTTTCAGCGGCTGCGCCCGGCAAAACGATGCCGGAGGCGGTTTTTTCTTCAGCTTCTAAGCGTTTGACGACTACACGGTCGTGTAAAGGGCGGATGGTCATGTCTTAATGCTCCGATAAATAAATAAATAAATAGATTGAAAACAATTGTCTGTCGGACATGACAGACACGGTTTGCTTGGAAATAGCGACACGCTTATGGAAAGCCTGCCGTAATGGCGGGTAGATTTGGGTTGTTTGCGACAAATTCAAGGGAAAAAGTAAAAAATTCTATGCAGTCTTTCCAAATATTTTCATACGCAAAAATGCCCGATCACTTATTTTTCAGACGGCCTGACATACAAACTGCAAAATTCGTTTAAAAACAACACAATTTCTTTACAAATGCAGCACAACTCTTTACAACTATTCCTTTTTAATGCATTATTATAAATGATGATTATTCTTAATTGCATATTTTAAAGATAATTTCTCTTTATTTGCTTTTATTTTTTATTACTGTCATTTTATTAAGGACATTTCTCAATGAATACGCCCCTGTTCCGACTGAGCCTGCTGTCACTGACACTGGCGGCCGGTTTTGCACACGCAGAAAATGAAGCCAAAGACAACGTTGTGCTTGATACCGTTACCGTTAAAGGTGACCGCCAAGGTAGCAAAATCAAAACCAATATCGTCACTCTTCGTCAAAAAGACGAAAGCACGGCAACCGATTTGCGTGAATTATTAAAAGAAGAACCCGCCATCGACTTCGGTGGCGGCAACGGTTCATCTCAATTCCTGACGCTGCGCGGCATGGGTCAAAACTCGGTGGATATTAAGGTGGACAACGCCTCTTCCGACAGCCAAATGCTGTATCACCAAGGCCGTTTCATCATCGACCCTGCACTGGTTAAAATCGTCTCTGTACAAAAAGGCGCAGGTTCGGCATCTGCCGGTATCGGCGCAACCAACGGTGCGATTATTACCAAAACAGTCGATGCCCAAGACTTGCTCAAAGGTTTGGACAAAAACTGGGGTGTGCGCCTCAACAGCGGCTATGCCAGCAATGACGGCGTAAGCTACGGTGCAAGCGTATTCGGCAAAGCGGGCAACTTTGATGGCTTGTTCTCTTACAGCCGCAACGATGAAAAAGATTATGAACCCGGCAAAGGCTATACACACAGCAACGGCGGCAAAACCGTACCATTCAGCGCGCTGGACAAGCGTAGCTATCTTGCCAAAATCGGCGCAAACTTCGGCGACCACCGCTTAGTGTTAAGCCACATGAATGATCAACACCGAGGCATCCGTACCGTCCGTGAAGAGTTTACCGCCACTAACAACCCGCGTCTGACCTTGGAACGCCAAGCCCCGACCTACCGTGAAACCAGCCTCTCCAACACCAACTTGGCATGGACAGCGAACAACTTGGGCTTTGTCGAAAAACTGGACGCCAACGCCTACCTCATGAAAAATGAACGCTATTCGGCCGATGACAGTAAAAACGGTTATGCAGGCAACCTGCCCGGCCCGAGTACGACCGTTATCGAAACCAAAGGCGCGAATTTCAATCTGGACAGCCGCATTGGCGAAAACACATTGATTAAATACGGCGTCAACTACCGTCATCAAGAAATCAAACCGCCGGTATTCTTCAGCTCAGCCTTGAGCAATCCGAAGAAAAGCGATGCCGGTATTTACGCTGAAGCCATCCACGACATCGGCGACTTTACCCTCACAGGCGGCTTGCGCTACGACCATTTCGATATCAAAACCCATGACGGCAAATCCGTTTCCGACGGCACAGTCAACCCGAGCTTCGGCGTGATTTGGCAGCCACATGAATACTGGAGTTTCAGTGCCAGCCACAACTACGCATCCCGCAGCCCGCGTCTTTACGATGCACTGCGTCAACATGGACGCAAAAATGCCATCACATCGATTGCAGACGGCACTAAAGCCGAACGCGCCCGCAATACTGAAATCGGCTTCAACTACAACAACGGCAGCTTTGCCGCCAACGGTAGCTACTTCTGGCAAAAAATTAAAGATGCCGTCGCAGGTCCGCAGCAACGCCATGATGCTGCTGGCAACCCGATTGCAGGCGTACGCGAAATCGTCAATGCAGGCTACATCAAAAACCAAGGCTACGAACTGGGTGCGTCCTACCGTACAGGCGGCCTGATGGCGAAAGTCGGCGTCAGCCACAGCAAACCGCGCATCTACGACACCCATCCTGAAAACCTGTTAAGTGCCAACCCTGAGTTTGCCGTACAGACCGGCCGTACTTGGACGACTTCCCTCTCCTACCGCTTCCAAAATCCGAATTTGGAAATCGGCTGGCGCGGACGCTACCTGCAAAAAGCCTCCGGCTCTGTGTTGGTACGCGACAAGGGTGAAGTCAAACGCAAAGGCTACGGCGTGAACGATGTATTCGCCAACTGGAAACCTCTGGGCAAAGACACGCTCAATGTCAACTTTGCCGTCAACAACGTGTTTAACAAGTTCTACTATCCGCACAGCCAACGCGGTGAAACCTTGCCGGGTATCGGCCGCGATGTCCGCTTGGGTGTAAACTACCGCTTCTAAGCAATCAGCTTGAAAAAGCCGTCTGAAAACAAAAGTTTTCAGACGGCATCTAGCTTTATAATCCGATACAAGTTATCATTTCGATTTACTTTATTTCCGACTACGGAGAAACCCTATGTTACGTTTGACTGCTTTAGCCGTATGCTGCACCCTCGCTTTGGGTGCGTGTTCACCGAAAGATTCTGCTTCCAATCAGGCGCAAACTGCTTCCGCTTCTGCCGCCCAAACCGAAGGCGCAAGCCTGACGGTGAAAACCACGCGCGGTGAGGCAACAGTGCCGCAAAATCCGGAGCGTATCGCCGTTTACGATTTGGGCATGCTCGACACTTTAAACAAACTGGGCGTGAAAACCGGTTTGTCCGTCGACAAAAACCGCCTGCCCTACTTGGACGAATATTTCAAAACCACGAAACCTGCCGGCACGCAGTTTGAGCCTGACTACGAAGCACTCAACGCTTACAAACCGCAGCTCATCATCATCGGCAGCCGTGCAGCCAAAGCGTTTGACAAGTTGAACGAGATCGCACCGACCATCGAGATGACCGCCGAAACCGCCAATCTGAAAGAAAGCTCAAAAGAGCGCATCGACGCACTGGGTCAAATCTTCGGCAAACAGGCCGAAGCGGACAAGCTGAAAGCGGAAATCGATGCTTCGTTTGAAGCGGCGAAAACTGCTGCGCAAGGCAAAGGCAAGGGTTTGGTGGTATTGGTCAACGGCGGTAAGATGTCGGCTTTCGGCCCTTCCTCACGTTTGGGCGGCTGGTTGCATAAAGACATCGGCGTTCCCGCTGTTGATGAATCGATTAAAGAAGGCAGCCACGGCCAGCCTATCAGCTTTGAATACCTGAAAGAGAAAAACCCTGATTGGCTGTTTGTTTTGGACCGCGGCGCGGCCATCGGTGAAGAAGGTCAGGCTGCGAAAGATGTGTTGAACAATCCACTGGTTGCCGAAACGACCGCCTGGAAAAAAGGCCAAGTCGTGTACCTCGTGCCGGAAACCTATCTGGCGGCCGGCGGCGCGCAAGAATTGCTGAATGCTTCCAAACAGGTAAGCGATGCGTTTAATGCCGCCAAGTAATTCGGCGCGGGCATAGCCGCCCGTTTCTTTCAGACGGCCTGAAGGATTTGATGACTCACATGGTCAAGTTGCTTGATCTGAAGTCATTGGATTTAGGCCGTCTGAAAATACATGGTGCAAATGGACAAGTTTTGCCTGTTTGCATCTGTTTTTATGATGGGCAAACCTGCCTTTTTTGCCAAACACCTTAACCCCTCTTTCAGACGGCCTTATTTTTTTCCGAACCATTTTATGTTTCACAAACCTTCATTTTTAAATGCGATCAACGGTGTGGCGCTGCTGATATTGTTTGTCGTCAGCCTGTCGGTCGGCGTGGCCGAATTCAAATGGTCCGCCCTGTTTTCGCTATCCGACAGCCAGCAAGTCATGTTCATCAGCCGCCTGCCGCGCACGTTTGCGATTGTGCTGACAGGTGCGTCGATGGCGGTAGCCGGCATGATTATGCAGATTTTGATGCGCAATCGTTTTGTCGAACCGTCGATGGTGGGCGCAAGCCAAAGCGCGGCTTTGGGTTTGCTGTTGATGACCCTGCTGCTACCGGCCGCGCCGCTGCTGGCAAAAATGTCGGTTGCCGCCGTTTCCGCACTGATCGGGATGTTGGTCTTTATGCTGCTGATCCGCCGCCTGCCACCGACCGCGCAACTGATGGTGCCTTTGGTCGGGATTATTTTCGGCGGGGTGATTGAGGCGGTGGCCACCTTTATCGCGTATGAAAACGAAATGCTGCAAATGCTCGGCGTGTGGCAACAGGGCGATTTTTCCGGCGTGTTGCTCGGGCGGTATGAGCTGTTGTGGGCAACGGGGATTTTGGCTTTGTTTGCCTATTTGATTGCCGACCAGCTGACAATTTTGGGTTTGGGCGAAACGGTAAGCGTGAACTTGGGGCTGAACCGGACGGCGATTCTGTGGTCGGGGCTGATTATTGTGGCGCTGATTACGTCTTTGGTGGTCGTGACGGTCGGCAATATTCCGTTTATCGGCCTAGTCGTGCCGAACATCATCAGCCGCCTGATGGGCGACAAGCTGCGCCAAAGCCTGCCTGCAGTGGCCTTGCTGGGCGCGTCTTTGGTATTGCTGTGCGATATTGTCGGACGCGTGATTGTGTTTCCGTTTGAAATTCCGGTCTCTACGGTTTTTGGCGTGATGGGGACGGCTTTGTTTTTGTGGCTTTTATTAAGGAAACCTGCTCATGCCGTCTGAAAAAAATATCGGTTTTATGGCAGGAAGCAGCCGTCCGTTGTGGGTCGCCTTTGCACTGTTGCTGGTTTCCTGCGTCCTGTTTATGACGCTCAACGTCAAAGGCGATTGGGACTTTGTCTTGCACCTGCGCCTGACCAAGCTTGCCGCGCTGCTGATGGTCGCCTATGCGGTCGGCGTGTCCACGCAACTCTTCCAAACGCTGACCAACAATCCGATTCTGACCCCTTCGATTTTGGGTTTCGATTCGCTGTATGTGTTTTTGCAGACCTTGCTGGTGTTTACGCTCGGTGGCGTGGGCTATGCTTCCCTGCCGTTGACGGGAAAATTTGGCTTTGAACTGGTCGTCATGATGGGTGGCTCGCTGCTGCTGTTCTACACGCTCATCAAACAGGGCGGACGCGATTTGTCGCGCATGATTTTAATCGGCGTGATTTTCGGGATTTTGTTCCGCAGCCTGTCGTCGCTGCTTTCGCGCATGATTGATCCCGAAGAATTTACCGCGGCGCAGGCGAATATGTTTGCCACCTTCAATACCGTCCACTCGGAATTGTTGGGTATCGGCGCAGTCGTGTTGCTCATCAGCGCCGCCGTGATCTGGCGCGAACGCCACCGCCTCGATGTTTACCTGCTCGGCCGCAATCAAGCCATCAATTTGGGCATCAACTACACGCGCAATACCTTATGGCTGCTGTTGTGGATCGCCGCGCTGGTTGCAACCGCCACCGCCGTTGTCGGCCCGGTAAGCTTTTTCGGCCTGCTGGTTGCCGCGCTGGCCAACCATTTTTCTCCGTCGGTCAAACATTCCGTCCGCCTGCCCATGACTTTTTGTGTCGGCGGCATCCTATTGGTCGGCGGGCAAACCATCTTCGAGCACTTCCTCGGCATGCAGGCTGTATTGAGCGTGGTCGTCGAATTTGCAGGCGGATTGGTATTTTTATATTTGGTGTTGAAAAAGAAATAAATTAAACGTGCCCAACCGCTCGCAAAAATAAATTCAGGCCGTCTGAAACCTTCAGACGGCCTAAGCAAACCCATAAAGGACAACCCTCATGACACAAGAACGCCTCCCTTCATTCTTCGATAATGCCCCGACCATTACCGTCCAAGACGCATTGGCCGACTTCCTCGGCGCAGCCGAAAACGGCATCCTCACTTACCGCTACGCCGATGCCGTGCGCCTGTGCGGCCACTCCTGCCCGACTGTCGCCGGTGCCTACCTGATGGTGGTCAAAGGTCTGAAAGCCCTTTACGGCGCAGAGCTGCCGCAACGTGGCGACATCGAAGCCTTTATGCAGGGCGAGCGTGACGAAGGCACGACCGGCGTTACCGCTTCCGTCGTCCAACTCCTTACCGGCGCGGCACCCGAAACCGGCTTTGGCGGCGTAGGCCCAGCCGGACGCTTTGCCCGCCGCCACCTCTTGTCCTTTGGTGCAGGCGAAATCAACGGCACACTCGCGCTCCGCCGCCGCGATACCGGCAAAACCGTTGCCGTCAGCCTCAACGCCGCGCTTCAACCCTTTGCGCCGCAAATGCGCGACATCATGCCCAAAGCCGTCAGCGGCAGCGCAAGTGCCGACGAACTCAAACAATTCGGCGAGCTTTGGCAAGAACGCGTCCGCGCCTTCCTGATCGACCAAGCCGACAATCCCGAATTTGTCACCGTCAGCGAAATCTAAAAACACCATACAGGAATAAAATTCAGACGGCCTCATGCTGAAAGGCAGTCTGAAACCCCAATTTCCCATTTTCGGACCCGCCTATGATTACCATCCGCAACGTCAGCCACACCATCGGCAGCAACCCCATCCTCAACGACGTCAGCCTCGACATTCCCGAAGGCGGCATTACCGCGCTGATCGGCCCGAACGGCGCAGGCAAGTCCACCCTCCTCTCCTTTATGGCGCGCCTGCAGCCCTTGATATACGGCAACATCAGCTACGCAGGCAAAGACATCAAAACCACCCCCACCGCCGAACTCGCCCGCACGCTTTCCATCCTCACCCAAGAAAACAGCATCATGAGCCGCATTACCGTGCGCGACCTGCTCATGTTCGGCCGCTATCCCTACCACCAAGGCAGGCCGTCTGAAACGGATAAAACCATCGTCGAAGAAGCACTTGCCGAGTTCCACCTGCAAGACTTCGCCGACCGCTACCTGACCGAGCTTTCCGGCGGCCAACGCCAACGCGCCATGATTGCCATGGTGTTCTGCCAGCGCACCGACTACGTTTTGCTGGACGAACCGCTGAACAACCTCGACATGTATCATGCCCGCTCCCTCATGCAGATCCTGCGCCGACTGACCGACGAACACAAACGCACCACCGTCGTCGTCCTGCACGACATCAACCAGGCAGCAGCTTACGCCGATTACGTCGTCGCCATGAAAAACGGCCAAGTCGCTATGCAGGGCAAGCCCAACGATATTTTCACCGCCGAAAACATCAAAACCTTATTCGATATGGACGTCAACGTCCTCGATTACGAAGGCAAAAAACTGGTTATCCACCATATCTAAATCCGACAAAAAGGCCGTCTGAAACCCGATTACCCACGTTTCAGACGGCCTTTACCTATTCACAGCATTTATTTTTTATCGTACAAACCGCGCACCACACGACCGATTGCGGCAATGCCTTTTTCCAGCGTTTCCGCGTCCTGCGCGATGCTCATGCGGATGCACTCGCGGGCGTGCGGGTAATCCTGCGTGTCGATGCCGACGAAGAAATGTTCGCCTGGAATAATCAGCGTGCCTTCGGCTTTGAGCATTTCGTACAGAGTTTGCGACGAAACGGGCAGGTTTTCAAACCAAAGCCACAAGAAAATCGCACCTTCAGGCTTGTGGATTTTCAACGGATACGCGCCCAATTCGCGTTTGAGCAGGGAAACCGCCGTTTGCGCCTGCCGACGGTAAAACGGCTGAATCACTTGGTCGGCCAGCTGTTTCAGACGGCCGTCGTTCAACAGCGGAGCCGCAATCGCCGCGCCAAAACGGGTTGGCGACAGGTTCACAATCGCATTCAAACTGCTGACGGCTTTGACCACTTCCGGCGCAGCGACAATAATGCCGGTACGCACGCCGGGCAGGCCGATTTTAGAAAGGCTGAAGCAGAGGATGATGTTTTCGTGCCAGTTGAGCGTCACATCACTATAAATAATATTCGGGAACGGCATTCCGTAAGCGTTGTCGATAATCAGCGGAATCCCGTGTTCCTGCGCCAATGCGTCCAAACGCGCCATCTCACCGTCGGTCAACACATTGCCGGTCGGGTTGGTCGGGCGCGAACAGCAAATCGCACCGATTTTGCCCTCTTTCAATTCAGTCAGGCTCTCCAGCGCGTCAAAGTCCACGCGGTATTTGAAAAAGCCCGCTTCGCCTTCGTGTTCGACATTTTCGATTTTCGGTTTTACCGAAATAAAATGCTGCCCCTCAACATGCACGTCCGCATAACCGATATATTCAGGCGCCAGCGGCAGCAAAATGGCTTTCTCAGCCGTTTGGCCGTCTGAAAGATTGAATTTGCCGCCGAACAAGTTAAACAAATAGAAAAACGCGTTTTGCGAACCATTGGTCAGCGCGATATTGTCCGCCGTCAGATTCCAGCCGTATTCACGGTTGAGAAACTCAGTCAAAGCCGCAATCAGCGCCGCATCGCCCTGCGGATTGGAATAATTGCCGATATTCTCAACAGCGTGTTCCGCCGCCAACTTGGAAAACACATCGGCGAACACCGCATTGACTTCAGCAATCTTCGCCGGATTGCCGCCGCCAAGCATATTGACGGGCTTGTCACTTTTGAGCGCATCGCCCAAATCGTCCATCAACTGCAAAATACCGCTGTGTTGTGTGAATTTTTCGCCGAATGCTGAAAACTGCATGGAAACTCCGTTGCTGAGTGTGTAAAAAAATAAACCGCTATTATAAGAACAAAGGCCGTATGAAAACCAGTTATCCTGATTTTTCAGACGGCCTATTTGACGGAATGGTGGCTTGATACAACCTTATTGGTCTACAGGTATTATTTCTTCCTGCCAAAAATCAGTGATATCACCGACAAGATCAAGAAACCAGCAAATAAAATTTTGGCTATGCCTGCCGCACTACCTGCAATACCACCGAAACCTAATACAGCTGCAATAATAGCGATGATAAAGAAAACGATCGAATAATGAAGCATCATTTTTTCCTTTCGGTTTAATATAAAAACGGTCGAGGGAGAGACGACCGTTTATGGTGAAATTAAACGGTCTTAGCTGTTCAACCAATCATCAATTTCTTTTTCAGCTTCATCTTTAGTGCGACCGTAACGCTCTTGGAGCTTACCAGCCAACTGATCGCGCTTGCCTTCGATGATTTCTAAATCATCGTTTGTCAACTCGCCCCATTTTTCTTTGGCTTTACCTTTAAGTTGCTCCCATTTTCCTTTGATAATATCTTCATTCATGGTTATACCATCCTATCTTATTGATTAATATTTAACTCACGGATAAAACCGCTTGCATTTAACCTTACTTGATAATTTTTTAATTTGCAAGCAATGCCAATGCTGATTTTTTAATCAGCTACCCAATATCTTATTAATTTCATAAATAATCAATAAGTTATATAAAATTGTTAAATTTTGAAAATATTAAGATATTATTGATTACCGCCTTTTAAGTGTATTCTTTAAATCAATCGACCTCACTATAAAAAACAGGCCGTCTGAAAATCTTTCAGACGGCCTTTACTATCCAATCTTTCCTTTAACGGCCAAAATTCTCGCGGCGTTCGCGCCAGTCTTGACGGATGGAGCCGCTTTTGCCGACCGGAGTATCTTGTTCGACTTCCCAAATAAAATTCGTGCCGCCGCCAATCGGATGCGAGCCGCGCAAACCGATGTGGCTGCCTTGGTCGGCAACGGCGGTTCGGCTGTATGATTGGCCGCCGAAACGGGTTTGCGAGGTTTCGATGCCGCTTTTGATGCTGCCGTAAAGCTGTACGTCAGCATGTGCGGCAAGTGCGGCGGTGGAAAGTGCGGCAGTGAGGAGAAGTTTCAAGTTCATGGTTTATCCTTTTTTGGAGAGGAATTGTGTGACGATTGTATCGGCCTTGTGCGTAAACAAGTTACAATTCTTGCAAAATCTGACAGGAGTTTTGATGATGCGCTCTTTACGCGCCACCGCTGTGCAAATGGTGTCGTCTACCGACCCCGAAACCAATATTGCCACCATGAAACGCCTTGTCCGCGAGGCTGCCGAACAAGGGGCGGATTGGGTGTTGCTGCCCGAATATTGGCCGCTGATGGGCAAAAACGATACGGACAAGCTGGCATTTGCTGAGCCTTTGGACGATGGACGAGTTGTCGAAACCTGCCACACCCGTTTTCAGACGGCCTTAAGCGAAACGGCAAGGGAATGCGGCGTGGTGTTGTTTGGCGGTACAGTTCCGCTTCAAAGTCCAGACGCTGGCAAGGTGATGAATACAATGCTTGTATATGACCGCGACGGCAACCGAATCGGGCTTTACCACAAAATGCACCTTTTCGGCTTTTCCGGTTTGGGCGAACGCTACGCCGAAGCCGATACGATACTGGCAGGCAGCGATGTGCCAAAGTTAAGCGTGGACGATGTTCCGCTGGCGGCCGGCGTCTGCTACGATTTGCGCTTTCCTGAGTTTTTCCGCGCCCAGCAGCCGTTTGATGTTTTGCTGTTGCCTGCCGCGTTTACCTACACGACCGGCACGGCACATTGGGAATTGCTGCTGCGCGCCCGTGCGGTGGAAAACCAATGCTACGTCATTGCGTCGGCACAAGGCGGACTGCATGAAAGCGGCCGCCGCACATTCGGCCACAGTATGATTATTGACCCTTGGGGCGATGTGTTGGCGACGTTGCCGGAAGGCGAAGGCGTGATTTGTGCCGATTTGGATACCGCGCGCCTGCAAAGCGTGCGCACACGCCTGCCTGCCCTGAAACACCGATTACTTTAAACACGCACTATGTCCCAGTTCCAACCCACACGCATTCTCGGCATTGATCCCGGCAGCCGCGTGACCGGCTTCGGCGTGATTGATGTCCACGGCCGCGAGCATCATTATGTTGCTTCCGGCTGTATCAAAACGCCGACCGGCGCGTCGCTTTCCGAACGCATCGCCGTGATTGTCCGCCATATCGACGAAATCATCCGCCACTATCAGCCTCATCAGGCGGCCATCGAGCAAGTGTTCGTCAACGTCAACCCGGCCGCGACTTTGATGCTCGGTCAGGCACGCGGTGCGGCGATTGCCGCTTTAGTCATGCACGATTTGCCCGTATTTGAATACACCGCGCTTCAGGTCAAGCAGGCTGTGGTCGGCAAGGGCAAGGCCGCCAAAGAACAGGTGCAGCATATGGTGGTCCAAATGCTTGCACTTTCAGGCACGCCTCAAGCCGATGCCGCCGACGGACTCGCCGTCGCCCTTACCCACGCCCTGCGCAATCACGGATTGGCTTCGCAACTCAACCCTGACGGCCTACAGGTCAAGCGCGGCCGTTTCCAATGGTAAGCCGACATTCAGGCCGTCTGAAATATGTTCCAGCCCGTTTTCAGACGGCCTTTCGGTTATAATAACCCTTTGCCTACATACAGCGAGCCTTCATGAAAGCCGCCTTCCTTTTTCTCTACCTCATCCGCCTGCTGCCTTTTTGCGTGTTGCACAAGATTGCCGACGCGATCGGTATTCTTGCCTATTACGCAGTCAAACCGCGCCGCAAAGTCGGCGAGGTCAACCTCAAAAAATGCTTTCCCGAGCTAAACGACAGCCAGCGCACCGTCCTGCTCAAACGCCATTTCCAACACATGGCGAAGCTGATGCTCGAATACGGCCTCTACTGGTACGCGCCTGCGGATAAGCTGCGTTCGTTGGTACGCTATCAAGACAAACACCATCTTGACGAAGCCCTCGCCGCCGACGAAAAAGTCATCATCCTCTATCCGCACTTTACCGCATTTGAAATGGCGGTTTACACGCTCAATCAGGATGTGCCGCTGACCAGCATGTATTCGCACCAAAAAAACAAAGCCCTGGACGAGCAAATCCTGAAAGGCCGCCACCGCTACAACAATGTTTTCCTGATCGGCCGCACAGAAGGCCTGCGCGCCATCATCAAACACCTGCGCAAAAGCGATGCGCCCTTTCTTTATCTGCCCGACCAAGACTTCGGCCGCAACGATTCCATTTTCGTCAATTTCTTCGGCATTCGGACGGCCACGATTACCGGCCTCAGCCGTATCGCCGGCATGACCAAAGCCAAAATCATTCCCGCTATCCCTACGCGTGAAGCCGACAATACCGTAACCCTGCGCTTCTATCCGGCTTGGGACAATTTCCCGAGCGAAAATGTCGAAGCCGATACCCAGCGCATGAACGATTTCATCGAAGAGCGGGTACGCGAGCATCCCGAACAATATTTCTGGCTGCACAAACGCTTCAAAACCCGTCCCGAAGGCGAAAACAGCTTTTATTGACTACATTAAATTACAATTTGAATATGCAAAAAGCGGCGAAATCCTTCTTTCGCCGCTTTTTCATTTTAATTGAATCAAACCGAAACTCATGTTTAACTTCAAACAATCAAATAATATTCCGCTTTAAATGCTTTAAAAACAACTTTTTTCATCGTGATTAAAACTTTCAAACAACCCTATATTTTTTCTCAAATGAAAAACATCAGGCCCAATACACTCTTTTCATTTACATATTAAATTTAATTTCTTTTAAAAACAACATATTGCAAAATAGTTCATCTAAAAAAATACATTTTAATCATTCAAAATATGAAATAAAATTAAATTAAAATTTAAAAAAATAAAATAAATATCTAACTTTTGAACAATTATGAAATATAATTGCAAAAATATGACAATACCTGAAATTTATACCAAAACAAGCCTTCAGAAAAAAATACTTGGCAAACTGTAAAAATTCGCGTAAATTTCACTACATCAAATTACAAAACGTTCAGACGGCCTTCGCCGGTTTTAGATCTTTTGTAAGCAGTTTTCTGATATTGCAAGAAATTGCGGTATTTTAGAGGATTTCGGTGCAATGCCCGAAATGAAAGTTTACCGATGCAGAGTTGAGCTGCATCTGTAAAGCCGCAGGTGAAAGCCTGTATTGTTTGTGAAGCGTAAATCTCTGATTTGAGGTATTGGGGCAATCCTGTGGGGGATTGCCTCTTTTTTTATCTGCGCCGTCATGCCACAATGACATCATCCCTTATCCAACCCGATCACGCCATGACTCCGATACTCGCCTTCGACATCGAAACCATCCCCGACGTAAACGGCATCCGTCAGCTTTACGATTTACCTGCCGATTTGCCCGACAACGAAGTCGTCCTGTTTGCCCAACAGCAACGCCGCGCCAAAACCGGCAGCGACTTTATGCAACACCATCTGCACCAAGTTGTTGCCATCTCCTGCTGTATGCGCTGGGGTCAGGACAAAATCCGCGTCAGCACCATCGGCGATCCCGAAGACAGCGAAGAAGTCATGATTGCCAAGTTCTTCGAGGTCATCGAAAACTATACGCCGCAACTCGTCAGCTGGAACGGCGGCGGTTTCGATCTGCCCGTCCTCCACTACCGCGCCCTGATACACGGCATCAGCGCCGCCCGCTATTGGGACATGGGCGACGGCGACTTTGGCGACAGCCGCGACTTTAAGTGGAACAACTACATCAGCCGCTACCACACCCGCCATTGCGACCTGATGGATTTGCTCGCCCTCTACCAACCGCGTGCCAGCGTGCCTTTGGACGATATGGCTAAACTCTGCGGCTTTCCAGGCAAATTGGGCATGGACGGCAGCAAGGTTTGGGACGCTTATCATGCAGGCCGTCTGAAAGACATCCGCGACTATTGCGAAACCGATGCCGCCAATACCTACCTGATGTACATGCGCTTTCGCATGATGAGCGGCGCGCTCGATGCCGACGAATACGAAGTCGAAATCAAACGCATCAAATATTATCTGGCCGCGCAAGCCGAAGAAAAACAACACTGGGCGGAGTTCGTCGCTGCTTGGCGTTAAACCAGGCCGTCTGAACAGATAAACCAGAAAACCAAAAGGGCGTGATTGACACGCCCTTTTTTAATTCCGACAAACCATGCCCATTAAGCAGGCAAACGCCCCAGCGTTACCCTGTCCAATCCAGCCAAATCCTGTTCGGTTGCCACTTCGGCAAAACCGTTCTCCAGCATAATATTCCGCACTGCTTCGCCTTGGTCATAGCCATGTTCAAACAGCAGCCAGCCGTTGGCTTTCAGGTATTTGGGGGCTTCTTGGGTAATGTGGCGGATATGGCTGAGGCCGTCTGAAAAGTCAGTCAGCGCGTTTTGCGGTTCAAACCTCAAATCGCCTTGAGACAAATGTTCATCGCCGTCCTCGATATACGGCGGATTGGAAACAATCACATCGTATCGGCCTTCAGACGGCCTGTCGGTATCAAACCACGAACCCTGCGCAAACTCCACTTTTGCGCCCAATTCGGCCACATTTTGACGGGCAGTATCCAAAGCACCGACGCTGATGTCAGATGCACGAACATCGGCATCACCGCGTTCAAGCGCGACGGTCACGGCAATGGCGCCGCTGCCCGTTCCCAAATCCCACACGCGGCCTTGCGGCGGCAAGCGTTTGAGTACGGCTTCCACCAAATGCTCGGTTTCAGGGCGTGGAATCAGCACATGGGGATTGACGGCAAAGCGTCGTCCGTAAAACTCGCGTTCTCCCAACAGATAGGCTATCGGCTCGCCTTTCAGACGGCGTTGTACCAAAGCCTCCAAGGTTTGCAGGGCAGAGTCTGCCAAATCGTCCGTACCGCGTGTAACCAGCTGCGCGCGCGTGTAACCCAGCGCATATTGCAACAACATCCGCGCTTCATTTTTGGGCAGTGCCGATTGGCGCAACCATTCATCAAGCGTCATTTTTCGTCCCATCTGCCAGCGTTGTGGCTTTTCTTTCCTTATTCTTTCCGGCAAACGTACCGATGGTGGCAACCGCAAATGCGGCATACCACAAATAAAATCCGGCGCCGTAGCGCACGATATCCGCTGTATTCCCTGCTTCATCGACGTGTACGGCTTTCACACTGAAAGCCACCAGCGCCAAGCCCCAAAGTGCCGCATGGACAGGCACGACCTTCTTCCGCAACGCCAGCAACACAATGGCCGCCAACCAAACATAATTCGCATAGGCCGCACAATATCTGATATCCAAAGAAGCAAATATCGACCCCAAAATCAAAACGGTCACACCCTTCATGCTTTCATGATTGCCCAAATAAAATGCAACATTGGACAAAGACACTATCCACAGGGCAACCGACACCAGCAACATCACTATGGGAAAACTTGATTTCCGATTCTGTTCCTGCATGGTTTTATCCTAATGCAAAAGGCCGTCTGAAAACTTTTCAGACGGCCTGCCGTTTAAATTTCGCTACCGCCGACGGTCAGTCCGGCATCAATCCTCAGAGTCGGTTGTCCGACGCCGACCGGAACGCTCTGCCCTTCTTTGCCGCAGACGCCGATGCCGCTGTCGAGCGCAGTGTCGTTGCCTATCATGGAAACATGTTTCAACACTTCGGGGCCGTTGCCGATAATAGTCGCGCCTTTGACAGGGTATTGCAACTTGCCGCCTTCCACCCACCACGCTTCGGATGCGCTGAACACGAACTTGCCGCTGGTAATGTCCACCTGTCCGCCGCCGAAGTTGACGGCGTAAATGCCCTTGTCAATGGACGCGATGATTTCTTCCGGTTCATAGCCGCCGTTTTCCATAAAGGTATTGGTCATGCGCGGCATAGGCGCAGAAGCATAACTTTCGCGACGGCCGTTGCCGGTCGATTGCGTACCCATCAGGCGGGCGTTGGTTTCGTCCTGCATATAGCCGACCAAAATACCGTCTTCAATCAATACGGTGCGGCGGGTTTCGTTGCCTTCGTCGTCGATATTGAGCGAACCGCGTCTGTCGGCAATATCGCCTTGATCCACAACGGTCACGCCTTTGGCAGCCACGCGCTCGCCGATACGGCCGGAGAAAACGCTGGTTTCTTTGCGGTTGAAATCGCCTTCCAAACCATGTCCGACCGCTTCGTGCAGCAACACGCCCGGCCAGCCGTTGCCCAAAACGACGGTCATCTCGCCGGCAGGCGCAGGACGGGATTCAAGATTAATCAGGGCTTGTTTGACGGCGGCATCGACAAACCGATGCACCAAGTTTTCATCGAAATACGCCAAATCATAACGTCCGCCGCCGCCCGCACTGCCCTGCTCACGACGCTCACCCTGCTTGGCAATGACGGTTACGTTCATGCGTACCATCGGGCGGATGTCGGCAGCATGTTTACCGTCCAGACGGGCGATGTACACCATGTCGTATTCGCAGGTCAAACCGGCCATCACTTGCACGATACGCGGATCGGCAGCTTTGGCCAGCGTTTCGACTTTGTTCAACAGCGCGACTTTGGCAGCGGAATCAAGACTGGCAATAGGGTCAATCGCCATATGGACAGGCTTGCCGTAGGCAGGTGTCGGCACTTTGACGCTGGTCTCGCCACCGGCCGCACCGATCACGCGCACGGCTTTGGCAGAGCGGTTGATCGAATCGATACACAGGCTGTCGGCGTAGGCAAAAGCAGTTTTATCGCCCGAAACGGCACGCACACCCACGCCCTGATCGATTTGGAAGCTACCCGATTTGACGATGCCTTCTTCCAAATGCCAACTTTCATAGGCAGTACGCTGACAATAGATGTCGGCATAATCGACATGGTTGGCGCCGATAATGCTCAGGCTTTGGGCGAGCAAATCGGGGGAAAGATGGTTGGCTTCGAGCAAATCTCGCTGTACTGCGGCATAGGTTTGTTGCATAATTTTTCAGACGGCCCGACAAGCAGGCAAAGTTAATTTGGCCTTGATTATACGGTATTTTATATGGCTTTGGATATGTTGATTGCTTGGGTTTATGAGTGATTGAAACAAATCAAAAGGCCGTCTGAAATATAGGGTTGAAATGTTTGCCTTGCCCTAGTTCAACCGGCCTGTTTGTTTGACGTTCAGACGACCTTTTCAATCACGGCAAAGACGATACTAAAACTTAATTTCCATACAAAACAATCTATTACAGAAAAATCCCTTATTTTTTCAATTTTGCTATTGATAATAGTTATTATTAGCGTATAATCAAAACCACTCGGAAGACGTCCTAATCCGAGCCATTAAACGACAGATTTTATCCCCCTCTTCCCCATTATCTCTTGATACTCGGAGTGCGCA
The DNA here is from genome assembly GCF_051963655.1 of Neisseria sp. P0001.S007. Taxonomy (NCBI): domain Bacteria; kingdom Pseudomonadati; phylum Pseudomonadota; class Betaproteobacteria; order Neisseriales; family Neisseriaceae; genus Neisseria; species Neisseria sp. P0001.S007. The sequence continues at coordinate 185,595 of NZ_JBQCUB010000003.1, forward strand.
TATACGAAACATACCTGTTCCCCTTTATATCAGATACTCAAAACCGAAAAACATGAAACCCACTGCCGATACAGTGGGTTTCATGTTTTGTGGCGTTCGGTTTATCAGGCTTTGCCGACTGCTGATCAGGCCGTCTGAAACCGAATAGAGCTGATTATCGGCAGGTTTTCATGTTCAACTTGCCATAACGGCCGACAATGTTTCTGATGTCTTGGGCATCGCGCTCATCGACCGCCATAAAGACCACGGTCATGCGCGCCACGCTCAAACCGGTATCGGGTGTGCTTCTGTCTTCCTGCTCGACAATGCGCGCGCCGCCGAAACCTGCGCTGGACAAGCGTGAAATCAAAACTTGGGCGGAAGAACGGCTGCGTGTTACGTCAATGCTGATTTCGCCGTTGTGAATGCTGCCGCTAAAGCCGCGACTGCCCAAGGCATCAAGCTGGGCGGAAGTGTCGCCGTCGGCAGGCAAGACCACGCGGAAAGTTTTGGAAGAAGTCTCGCCACCAGATGCGCCGTTGCGTTTTTCGATACTGCGGCTAGCCGCATGAGGCCATTTGCCCAACAGGCCTTTGATGCGGTGGTAATCGTCTTCATCCATCACTACGGTGGCGCTGCTGGTACACAAGCGTTCCACGCCGGCTGCGTCCATCTCTTCTTCGGCGGCGCGGCGTTCTTGCGCTTCTTTCTCGCGGCGCATTTTTTCTTTTTTCTCTTTCAACTGCTGCGCTTCTTGCTTTTTACGCAAGGCTTCTGCTTCTTCGGATTCAGGTTCTGCCATAATCAGGCCGTCTGATTCATCCGCCACCCAATCGGGTTGCGATGCCTGCTGAGGCTCGGCTTTAGGCGCGTCCAAAGAAGACGGGCGCAATAATTCGTGCGTACCGCCTTCCAAAGCAGATTCGGGTTTGGCGGTTTTATGTTGTGTCCGATAGGCAACCATGCTGCCAAAAACAATGATGTTGAGTGCGACCAAGACCGCAAACAGCCATTTCATGATGCGTTTTCCTTTTTATTGTCCGTTGCGATGGGCAATCCAATGCAATAGCCCGTGAATCACGAGATTATCGACGATTTTCACTTGATTGTCATGAACGAATGACTCCGGCAGCGCCTGCACGACTCTGGCCGCGCCGCCGCCGGTGATAATGATATCGACTGGTTTGCCCTCACCCGTTTTGTCTTTCAGACGGCCATGCATCATCATCAACGCGCCGCAAACGGCATCCATCATGCCGCTGGCAATGGCGTTCGGCGTTGTGGTTGGGAACGGATATACCTTGCCGATGGGGCGGTTGAGGTTGGCGGTTTTGAGCGCCATCGCCTCTTTCATTAAGTGGAAACCAGGCATGATGGTGCCGCCGAGATAATGATTGTCTTCCGTCAGCGCGTCGGTGGTTACGGCGGTGCCGCAGCTGACGACGACGCAGGCGTTTTGCGTAAAGCGGCGGCTGCCCAGCGCATTAAACCAACGGTCGGAGCCATGTTCTTCAGGGCGGCGGTAATGGTTGCGGATACCCAAAGCCTGTGGCATGGAAGACAGCCATTCGACCGGACGGGTTAATTGTTCTTCCACCATCGCTTTTTTTACCGAACCGCACACGGCGCAACCGACAATCTTCACATCGTCATCGGCAAATTGCAGCCATTCTTCACCCAGCTGGGTCAAATCACGATACGGCGCGCGGCCGACTTCGGAAAATGTACCGTTCTCTACCCACGCCCATTTCAACTGACTGTTGCCGCCGTCCAGCAGCAAAAAGCGTTCTGGCTTGGCGGCGGCAGGTTGTGCCGGACGATTATCCGGACGCAAGCTGATCTCGCCGCTGACAATGGTTTTTTCGCCCTTGTCCGTCAACAAACGCAACGCGCCTTGCGCATCCACGCCTTTGACCACGCCTTCGTGTACAACGCGTCCTTCCTGAAGCAGCAACACCGGCCTGTCCGTGTCGCGGTTGGCGACATTGTATTCGCCGACGCATGACGCGAATCCGTTTTGCGCGTATTCGTTCAACAGCGCATCAAGTTGCACCAATACCGCATTCAATAAAGTTTTGGCGCTTACACCATGCTTAGAGGCCGTCTGAAACAAGGCCTGCACGGAAGTGGCGTTTTCAACTTCTTTCGGCAATACAAAATTAATGCCAATGCCAATGACGGCGACAGTCTTATTCTCTACCCGCGCCGTTTCAATCAAAATACCGGCCAATTTATCGTTGGCCACGACCAAATCGTTCGGCCACTTGATATTTACGTCCAAACCGATATCGGCAAGCGCGCGTCGGCAAGCCAATGCCACCACCAACGCCAGCGAACCCAGCTCATACTGCGGCTTGTCAAATGCCCAGCCCAAGCTGAACATCAGGCATTCGCCCTGTCGGTTGACCCAGCTTCGCCCTTGCCGTCCGCGGCCCTTGGTTTGGAAATGCGCCACACACAAGGCCTTATGCGCCAAATCTGCCGACTGGCGCGCCAATGCCATGATTTCGTCATTGCTGGACGAACATTCGTGTTTCAACTGCGCACGAAAACCCTGTTTCCCAGCCATTTGTTGCAGAGATTCTTCGGCAAACACAGCCAAAGGGCGCACCAAGCGCCATTGCCCGTCGTGCTGGCGCAGCAAACCGCGGATATGGCCCGGCATCTGCTGCCAGAATCCGTTTAATTGTTGCGGCTTCATACCGACCACTCGCGCCAACTGAGAAACGTGTTGCGGCAGGCCGTCTGAAAGCGCGGCGAGCAAAGCCCAATGGCGGCTGTTCAAATCCGTCATTCGCCTCCTCCGGCTTCGCGGATTTTCGCCAACGTTTTGGTGGTCGAAGTCTGGTGTAAAAACGGAATCGAAAATACTTTGCCACCACGCGCAAACGTCTCGGCCGCACCGACAATCTTATCCACAGACCAATCGCCACCTTTAATCAACACATCGGGTTTGACCATTTCAATCAGCGCGGCCGGCGTATCGTCATCAAACCATGTGACCAAATCCACACTCTCCAATGCCGCTGCCACTGCCGCGCGGTTTTCCAAAGGATTAATCGGACGGTCGTCACCTTTGCCCTGACGGCGCACCGAAGCATCGGTATTCAACGCCAATACCAAAGCCGCACCGGCCGATCGCGCCTGCGCCAGATACGTTACATGGCCCCGGTGGAGAATATCGAAACAGCCGTTGGTAAACACCAGCGGACGGGGCAATGCCGCCAAACGCTCCGCCAGCTTTTCAGGCGGACAGATTTTGGATTCAAATTCTGGAGCTGACCATTCGGACATGATGCGGTTCCTTTGGGAATGAAACAGAAAATAATCGGGGTATTATAAAGGATAACGGCGAAACGCCATAAAAAGATACCGAACGGTATAATATTCGGGCTTGACTGCGTATTCATTGATATTTGATAACACAGCAAACGCCATTTTTGCCGATGCCATGATGAAACGGTTTGATAAATACTTTTTTGAAACCCAATTAAATCTGAAGTAAAATTCGGGTATAAACGGAAAAAAGCCTGCATACAATATGCAGGCTTTCATCTGGGGTGGCTGATGGGGCTCGAACCCACGACAACTGGAATCACAATCCAGGGCTCTACCAACTGAGCTACAGCCACCGTAAAAATTGGCACGCCCGACAGGAATCGAACCTGTAACCCCCGACTTAGAAGGTCGGTGCTCTATCCGGTTGAGCTACGGGCGCTCATGCCGATTCGTGCGAAGAATTTTGTGGTCGGGGCGGTGGGATTCGAACTCACGACCCTCTGCTCCCAAAGCAGATGCGCTAACCGGGCTGCGCTACGCCCCGACTGAAGACCTGAACTATACAGACCCTTTTTAACCCGGTCAACACCTACTTTGCTTTATTTTTTCATTTTTTGATTATCTTATTATTTTTAATCGTTATTTATTTTTATGCTTCACAATCAGGGCTACTCTTTTGTGTCAGGCCGTCTGAAAAATGCGATAATTTAAACGCAATATTTATCCCTATTGAGGAGGAAAAATCATGGCTGCACAACTTATAGACGGAAAAAAAATCTCCCAGCAACGCATCGAGGCGGTCGCGCAGGCGGTAAAAGCGCGTCAGGAAAAAGGTTTGCACACGCCTTGCTTGGCGGTGGTATTGGTTGGCGACGACCCTGCCAGCGCGGTTTATGTACGCAATAAAAAACTGGCCTGCCAAAAAAGCGGCATCGAATCGCGCTCTTATGAGCTGCCGTCTGAAACCACGCAAGACGATTTGCTGAAACTGGTGGACGAATTGAACGGCGACCCTGCCGTCGACGGTATTTTGGTGCAACTGCCGCTACCGGCACACATCGACAGCCAAGCGGTTTTGGAACGTATCGAGCCGCATAAAGATGTGGACGGCTTCCACCCTTACAACGTCGGCCGCCTAGTCGTCAAAATGCCGCTGATGCGCCCGTGCACACCCAAAGGCGTGATGACTTTGTTGGAAGCCTACGGTATCGACCCGAAAGGCAAAAAAGCCGTCGTCGTCGGCGCATCCAATATTGTCGGCCGTCCGCAGGCGTTGGAATTGCTGCTGTCCCGCGCGACGGTAACCATCTGCCACAGCGCTACGCAAAACCTTGCCGATGAAGTTGCCGCCGCAGATATTTTGGTGGTCGGCGTAGGCATTCCGAATTTCGTTAAAGGCGAATGGGTCAAACCCGGCGCAGTCGTTATCGATGTGGGCATCAACCGCTTGGACGACGGCAGCCTGTGCGGCGATGTGGAGTTTGATGTCGCCAAAGAACGCGCATCCATGATTACGCCCGTTCCCGGCGGCGTCGGCCCGATGACGATTGCCACTTTGTTGGAAAACACGGTACACGCGGCCTCATTGCACGATTAATCTCTGTCATTAAGTTAGGCCGTCGGAACATGGTTTTTCAGACGGCCTGACCTGTTTTTTGCTTTTTACCTTATTGGCTTCACATGTCCTTACTCTCTTCCCACACCGACAACCCGACTTTCCGCAACGCCTCCTATATCCTGATGGGTTTGGCCTTGCTGATTGTCTTGCACTACCATTTTCTGCCGCTGCTGCTGTCAGTTATCCTGACCTATATCTTTATTACGCGCACCAACGGCGTCATCCTCAAACTCCGCCGCCGTGTTTTGCCACGCAACACGCGGCTGCATAAATCGCTTAACGCGCACAACATCAACCTGATTTCCACCGCGCTGACGCTGGCCATCGTGTTCAGCATCATCACGATGATGTCTTTGGGCATTTACCACCTGATACACGGCGGCCATGTCGGCTTTATGTTGGCCAAGCTGGCGGCGATTTTGGAAGACACCAAAAACAGCCAAGACCTGCCTGCGGCCATTCTCAATATGCTGCCCAACAATATGGCCGAAATCAAAGCCTCGGCGATCAAGCTGATTGAAGAATACCGCGCCGCGCTGACCCGTATCAGTAAAAACAGCATCACGTCCTTCGTGTACATCCTCATCGGCATCATCATCGGCGCCATGCTCAGTTTCCACCGCCTGAAAATGCGCAAAAACCGCCACAAAATGCCGCTGTTTAAAGCCGAATTGATGCGGCGCATCGTCAATTTTGAAACCAGCTTTGAACGCGTGTTCCTCGCCCAAGTCAAAATCTCGCTGATCGACACCTTCCTGACCGGCCTGTACCTCTACTTGGTTTTGCCGCTGTTCGGCGTTGACCTGCCGTTTAAAATGACCGTCCTGATCGTCGCCTTTATCGTTGGCCTGATTCCGGTGGCAGGCAACCTGATTTCCAACACCATCATCATTATTTTGAGCCTCGGCTCATCGCTTTACGTCGCACTCGCCTCGTTGGTTTTCCTTGTTGTCATCCATAAACTCGAATATTTCCTCAACGCCAAAATCATCGGCTCTGAAATCGAATCCAGCGCATGGGAATTGCTGGTGGCGATGGTCGTCTTTGAACGCATTTTCGGCATCGGCGGCATCATCGTCGCGCCGGTTTATTACGCCTACCTGAAAAACGAATTGAAACTGCGAAAATTGATTTGATCAGTTGCGTTTATACACATCAAAGGCCGTCTGAAAACGACAATCGGGTTTTCAGACGGCCTTTGCTTTACCTTTTCTTACACTTTACGGCATAATGGCAGCCACGCATTTCTAGAAGAAAGATAAACAATGTCAACCAAAACTCCTTCCCTATTCGGCGGCGCGATGATTATCGCCGGTACGGTTATCGGCGCAGGCATGCTTGCCAACCCGACCGCCACATCCGGCGTATGGTTTACCGGCTCGCTGGCCGTGTTGCTGTACACCTGGTTTTCCATGCTCTCCAGCGGCCTGATGATTTTGGAAGTCAACACCCATTATCCGCACGGCGCGAGCTTCGACACCATGGTTAAAGACCTGCTCGGCCCGGTTTGGAACGTCATCAACGGCGTTGCCGTCGCTTTCGTTTTATACCTGCTCACCTACGCCTACATCTTCGTCGGCGGCGACCTGACCGCCAAAGGCATCGGCAGCGCGGTAGGCAGAGAAGTTTCGCTGACCGTCGGCCAACTCGTCTTCTTCGGCATTCTCGCCTTTTGCGTTTGGGCATCCGCACGCTTGGTTGACCGTTTCACCAGCATCCTCATCGGCGGCATGGTATTGACCTTTATTTGGGCAACCGGCGGCCTGATTGCCGATGCCAAAATGCCTGTCCTGTTTGACACCCAAGCCCCTGCCGGCACCAGCTACTGGATTTATGTCGCCACCGCCCTGCCCGTCTGCCTTGCCTCATTCGGCTTCCACGGCAACGTTTCCAGCCTGCTCAAATACTTTAAAGGCGACGCGCCCAAAGTGGCCAAATCCCTATGGGCAGGAACGCTGATTGCGCTTGTGATTTACATCCTCTGGCAAATCGCCATCCAAGGTAACCTGCCGCGCAGCGAGTTCGCACCGGTTATCGCCGCAGAAGGACAAGTTTCCGTCCTGATCGAAACGCTGTCCAAGTTCGCCCAAACCGGCAATATGGACAAAGTGTTGACCCTGTTCTCCTACATGGCGATCGCAACATCCTTCCTCGGTGTAACGCTCGGCCTGTTTGACTACATCGCCGACATCTTCAAATGGAACGACAGCATTTCCGGCCGCACCAAAACCGCCGCGCTGACCTTCCTACCACCCCTGATTTCCTGCCTGCTCTTTCCTACTGGCTTCGTTACCGCCATCGGCTACGTCGGCCTGGCCGCCACCATCTGGACCGGCATCATCCCCGCCATGCTGCTCTACCGCTCGCGCCATAAATTCGGTGCCGGCAAAAACTACAAAGTTTACGGCGGATTCTGGCTGATGGTTTGGGTCTTCCTCTTCGGCATCATTAACATTGCCGCCCAAATACTGAGCCAAATGGAACTTGTTCCTGTATTTAAAGGTTAAATTCCCTTAAGGCCGTCTGAAACACCCTCTTTCAGACGGCCTAATTCATTATTTTCCGCTACAATACCCCCTTTCCCCCAACGAACACCGTCCATGTACGACAATATCCGTTTCCATCTCGACGAAGACTACCCCGAACAGCTCCCGCCCGAAAACGCCGCCACCCACATCGGTATGTACTGGCAGTGGGCGGCGCAGGCAGGCCTCGTCAACCCCGTCTGGCAAACCGCCCCCGAAACCGCAGCCGACTTCGCAGCCATGACCTCGGGCAAAATCAGCGGACGGCACTTCCTGCTCAAACACATGGACGGCGCACTGACGGCGGACGACTTTACCGAACTCGGCCAACGGTTTACCGAGTTCTACTACACCGACGAAGAAGACGGCTACGGCGCATTTATGGAAGACTACGTCCTCGCCCTCGACACATCCTCGCTCGGCGGCTTCTACCACGTCAAAAACACCCTGGAAACCTTCGCCAAACTGACACCCGTTTTTCAGACGGCCTTTGAAAAATGGAAAAGCAGTTTGAAAGCAGAAAAATAAGAGCCCACACCATGAAACTCATCATCCTCGACCGCGACGGCGTCATCAACCAAGACCGCGACGATTTCGTCAAATCCGTTGACGAATGGATTCCCATCGAAGGCAGCATGGATGCCATCGCCTTTTTAACGCAGGCTGGCTACACCATCGCCGTGGCCACCAACCAATCCGGTATCGGCCGCAAATACTTTACCGTGCAAGACCTAACCGAAATGCACGCGAAAATGCACCGCCTTGCCGTTCAAGCAGGCGGCACCATCGACGGCATTTGGTTTTGCCCGCACACTGCTGCCGACAACTGCGAATGCCGCAAACCCAAGCCCGGCATGATTATCGACATCATCGAACGCTTCAAGGCCAATGCCGCCGAAACCTGGCTGGTCGGAGACAGCCTGCGCGACCTGCAAGCCATTGATGCCGCAGGCGGCAAATCCGCGCTCGTCCTGACCGGCAAAGGCAAAAAAACGCTGGCCAAACACGAGCAAGACCTGCCCGAACACACCCAAGTCTTCGACAACCTGCTGGCTTTTTCGCAATACATCATGCGTGAAAACACACAAATCGAAGAAGCCGCGCAAGCTATCCTATAAACGACAAGGCCGTCTGAAACCAGCCGACAACGGTGTTCAGACGGCCTTCAAACGACAGACTTTTCCCCGATATGCTGATTATCCGCAACCTGATTTACTGGTTCATCCTTTCCTCTAGCATTATTTTGCTGTTCCCCTTTATGCTGCTCGCCCTGCCCTTCCAAGGCGGCGCGCACAAAATGGCGCAAGTTTGGGTGCGTATCCTCAACTGGTCGCTCAAGCACATCATCGGCTTAAACTACACCTTAAGCGGCGCGGAAAACATTCCCGACCACCCCGCCATCATTTGCTCCAAACACCAAAGCGGCTGGGAAACCCTCGCCCTACAAGAGATTTTTCCGCCTCAAGTCTATGTTGCCAAACGCGAACTTTTCAAAATCCCTTTCTTCGGCTGGGGCTTGAAGCTGGTCAAAACCATCGGCATCGACCGCAGCAACAGCCGCGAAGCCAACAAACAACTCTTAGAACAAGGCCTTGCGCGTAAAAACGAAGGCTATTGGATTACCATTTTCCCCGAAGGCACACGCCTGCCGCCTGGTGAAAAAGGCCGCTACAAGCTCGGCGGCGCGCGCATGGCAAAAATGTTTGAGATGGACATCGTCCCCGTTGCGCTCAACAGCGGCGAGTTTTGGCCGCGCAACTCCTTCCTCAAATACCCCGGTACGGTCAGCGTCATCATCGGCAAACCCATTGCCCACAACAACGGCAATGAAGCCGAACTCATGGCCCAATGCGAGCAATGGATTGAAAGCCAGCAGCCCCTGATTACCGGACAAGGCCCGTTCGCCCCCAAAACCAAATAAATCATTCCATCGGGTGGGCCGCTATGCCCTCCCTTTTCACTCAAACACCATGCCCCGCCTCCATACCCATACCCTTTCAGACGGCCTCACCATTCATATCCAGCTCAAACGCAGCGCCAAGAAAAACCTCATCTTGCGCCCCGTTTCCGCCGATACCGTCAGCATCAATATCCCTCCGTTTGTTACCCAGCACACCTTTACCCAATGGCTGAACGACAACGAAGCCATCCTGCGCCGTACCTTAAACAAAGCACCGGCCCGACAAACACCCACCGACACGCTTCCCGAATGGATTTGGTATCAAGGCGTTCAGACGGCCTTGTCCGTCCATGCAGCAAACCACATCCAAATCAGGCCGTCTGAAATCCTGTTGCCCGAAAAAGAAAACGCCGCCCAACTCACCCATTTGCGCCGTTTCCTACACGAGCGTGCGCACGAATATCTGCTGCCACGCCTCGAAGGCCATACCCGAACCACCCGCCTGACTCCGAGCGCCATTTCCCTTTCCAACGCCAAAACTTTCTGGGGCGTTTGCCGCCACACCACCGGCATCCGCCTCAACTGGCGGCTCATCGGTGCGCCCGAATATGTCGCCGACTACGTCTGCCTGCACGAACTCGCCCACCTGCGCCATCCCAATCACAGCCCTGCATTTTGGGCTCTGACCCACTCGCTTACGCCACATGTTGACCAAGCCGAACAATGGCTGAAGGCGCACGGCAGCGAATTGTTCCGCCTCGGCTAAGTCTTATCCGGCAGCATTTTTCTGCAAGCAAACACCAGCCCAAAGCAAAGAATCAACACCCTCCAAACAAATCATGTAGCCGTGCGTAAAATCGTGTTTATCCGCTTGCCACCCCTCATACCTGCCGATAAGATGATGTCGTTCTCAAAACCCTTTTCAGAAAGGAAAACCGATGACCAAAGCAAAATCGTTACTGGCCACCGGCATTTTGGCTCTTTTCTCCGCCACGGCATTCGCCTCCCCGTTGCCTTCCGAAATCTACCGTCCGGATGGCGCGCACACCATCAAAGCCGATCATCAAGGCGACGGCGAATTTGAATACGAAGCCGAACTCTCCGGCCAACGCAATTCCATTCCTTCCCTGGCCAAAAAAGTGATCGCCCACGCGCGCAGCAAAGGTTTCCATGTGGTTGAGTCTGAAATCAAACACGACGATGCCGATCTGAAATTCAAACGCGGCAAACAAGAGCTGGACGTTTCCATCGAAGACAAAGGCCAAGGCCGTATCGAATACAAAGCCGATTTGGACTTGGACCAAAACTAAATCCGACTCGCAAATAAAGGCCGTCTGAAATCCCATCGGGTTTCAGATGGCCTTTTGTCGTCTTTATCAGATATAATGGCACTCGGTTTGTAAAATTTCCGACTCAAAACATTGTACAATCTGCCCACTTATACCGATAACATCCCAAACATTGCCATGAAAAAACGTCTGCTCCTCCTCGCCATCCTTCCCCTTTCCCTTCACGCCGCCGATGTGCCGCCTGACGTAAAACCCGAGCTTCAAGTCAACACTGCCGAACCCCAACAACCTGAAACGCACAACATTCCTGCCGAGCAGACAAACAGGCCGTCTGAAAAAATCATCAACGTCGATGCCGACACCCTGCTTGCCAACACCGAATTACTGGCACGCGCCATGTATTCCGCCGTCGTCGCCCACAATATCCCCGGCATCAAAGCCGTTTTGCCCATTTACGAACAATGGCCAGAACACGATCGCGCCATGGCACGCTATGCCAAAGGTTTGCTTGCCCAATCCGAAGGACGCGCCGCCGAAGCCATCGGCCATTACCGCCGCTTTATCGCCGAGCAACCCGATGCCTCCGCCGTCCGCTGGCAGCTTGCGACCGCCTTGTTTGAAGACAAACAAAACGAAGCCGCAGCCGACCAGTTCGACAAACTACAAACCGAATCCCTCCCGCCTGCCTTGCAAGAACGCATCGAAACCTACCGCAAAGCCCTGCGTGAACGCGACTCATGGCAATTCAATGCCGGCTTGAACATCACGCGCGAACAAAACATCAACCAAGCCCCCGGCCAACGCCGTCTGGGCAACCACCTGAGCGATGAACAATGCCGCGCCGTGCGCCTTGCCTATCCCGACGACGACTGCTTCCGAGGCTGGACATTCCCCGAACCCATCGATGCCACTGCCATCCATTACCAAATCGGCGCAGAAAAAAAATGGTCGCTGCCCCGCGGCTTCTATGCCACGGCAGGCGCAGACCATTACGGCAAAATCTATCCCAAACACACCAACTACAACGACCTCACCACACGCTTTTCGGCAGGCATCGGCTATGCCGACCAGCGCAACGATATCGGCATGACCCCGTTCCATGAACGCCGCTTCTACGGCAACGACCCCTACACCTACACCAACGGCGCACGCCTCCACTACAACCATTGGTGGCAACCCAAGCTGCAAACCCTCAGCGCATTTGAAGCAGGCCGTCTGAAAAACGGCCGCCGCGAGCATTCCAACAACACCAGCCAACTGCTCAGCAACTCCATCGTGTACTACCGCAACGCGCGCCAATACTGGGTAGCCGGTATCGACCTCTACCGCGAACGCAACCGCGACGACAAAAGCGACAGCTTCAACCGCTACGCCCTGCGCACCACATGGGGACAAGAATGGCCCAAAGGCCTCTCCACCGTCCTACGCCTCAGCGCCGCCCAACGCCATTACCAAGCCCCCAGCTTCTTCAGCAACGAACAAAACCGCCGCGACAAAGAAGCCTCCGCCTCCCTAAGCGTATGGCACCGCGCCCTCCATTTCAAAGGTATCACCCCGCGCCTGACCATTGCCCACAACAAAACATGGAGCAACGACAAGTTCTACGAATACGGCAAAACCAAAATGTTTGTCGAATTGAGCAAAACGTTCTGACAAGTAGTACCAATCTGCGAAAAAAGCAAAAATGCCTGTCCTGCATACTTATTTACAAGACAGATTCAAACTTTTACAGATACCGAATCAATAGATTTTTTAAGGCATAATGTCTTATTAAATTCATATTTATCAAATAGATGAAGTTTACGCCCATATTACTTTACGACGTAACGTACAACACTACATAACGCTACAAAGAAATCAGGCCGTCTGAAACCCGACTTGGCGTTTCAGACGGCCTAAGTATTCGTTATCATATCCGCTTACCTCTTCAGAAAGTATGATGATGAACGCCCTAAACAAAACCCTCTTATCCGTTTCTGTCGCGCTGGGATTGAGCGCCTGCGCTTCCGTCAAAACCGCAGACACCTACGACCTAGACTTCTCCAAACAAAAATACACCGAACAAAGCATCGAAGTGAACGGTCAGGCCATCAAATTCCGCGCTTACGAAGGCGTAGTTTACGTCCGCAATCCTGTCGATACCCGTTACGAAATCATCAATATTTATGTACCCGAAGCCTATTACAACGGCGGCGAGATAGACGGTTTCAACGCCGAAACCGCACCGATTTTCCTGCCCAACCAAATCGGCGGCTATATGCCTGCCGAACCGGGCAAACCTGCTTTGGAAGGTAAACGCGGCGAACCTGAAGACGGTCAAAAATCGCCGAACGCCGCGCTGACCGCCCTTTCCAAAGGCTACGTCGTCGCCTCCCCGGGCGCGCGCGGCAGAACGGAATCCACCGGTAAAGCACCTGCCGCCATTGTCGATTTGAAAGCCGCCGTCCGCTATCTGAAAGCCAACGACAAAGCCATGCCCGGCGATGCCGAAAAAATCATTTCCAACGGCACAAGCGCAGGCGGCGCGATGTCCGCCCTCTTAGGCGCAACAGCCGATCAAAAAGATTATGAAAACCACCTCAAAGCCTTAGGCGCGGCGGAAGGCAGCGACAAAGTTTTCGCCGTATCCGCCTACTGCCCGATTACCGATTTGGACCATGCCGACATGGCTTACGAATGGCAGTTCAACGGCATTAACGACTATAAAAAAATGAATATTTCCATGCTCGACTACCGCGTCAAACGCGAGCTGGTCGCCGGCACGCTGACCGATGACGAGAAAAAACTGTCCGACCTCCTCAAACCGCTGTACCCCGCCTATCTCAACAGCCTGAACCTGAAATCCCCCGAAGGCAAACCACTGACGCTGGATGCCCAAGGCAACGGCAGCTTTAAAAACCATATTGCCGGCCTGCTCGCCCAATCCGCCCAAATCCAGCTTGACGCGGGCAAAGACCTAAGCGACCGCAAATGGCTGACCGTCCGCAACGGCAAAGTCGTCTCCGTCGATTTCGATGCCTACGCCAAAGCCGCCGGACGGCAAAAAACACCGCCCGCCTTTGACGGCGTAGATTTGAGCGCGGGCGAAAACCAACTCTTCGGCACCGATACCGTCGATAAACGCCACTTCACCGCGTTCTCCATGCAACACACTACCGCCTCCAACGCCGAAATCGCGGACGAAGAAACCGTCAAAATCATGAACCCGCTCAACTACATCGGCAAACCGGGTGCAAACCTGCCGCAAAACTGGCGCATCCGTGTCGGCACCAACGACCGCGACACCTCGTTGGCAGTCTCCGCCATATTAGCCGCCAAACTGCAAAACAACGGCTACACCGTCGATTACGCCCTGCCTTGGGATGTCGGACACGGCGGCGATTATGATTTGGACGAGCTGTTTGCCTGGATGAAACAGGTCAGCAGCGCTGCAAAATAAGCATTCGCAACATAGATTGAGATGAGATTTGGTATCCTGTTTTAATTAAAGAAAGGCCGTCTGAACTTTTTCAGACGGCCTGTATTTTGATAAAAACTTAAATCCCTTTATTATATAAATGAAATTTTTAATAGAATTAAATTCTAATTTTTATGAATTAACTGATTTTAAATTCCATAAAATAATTTAAATAAAGAAATTTTAGAATAAAATTGCTAAAACAAAAAATCAAGCCTTGTTTAATTCTGCTAAAACCTGTAACCTGTATCAAAAATAAACAAGAGAGTCCATCATGTCCCAGCACCACCCTACCGACGATATTAAGATCAAAGAAGTCAAAGAGTTACTCCCTCCAATCGCACATTTGTATGAGCTACCTGTTACGCCTCAGGTTGCCAATTTGGTTTATAAAACACGTCATGAGATTTCAGATTTAGTTCACGGCCGCGACAACCGTTTGCTGGTCATCATCGGCCCATGCTCGATTCACGATACTAAGGCGGCGGTAGAATATGCGCAAAAATTGCTGCCCTTGCGCAAAAAATATGAGAAAGAGCTACTGATTGTAATGCGCGTGTATTTTGAAAAACCGCGTACAACCGTTGGCTGGAAAGGTCTGATTAACGATCCGCACTTGGACGGTACGTTTGACATCAACTACGGCCTGCGCCAAGCGCGTCAGTTGTTGCTTACTTTGAACGAAATGGGCATGCCTGCTTCGACTGAATTCTTGGACATGATTACGCCGCAATACTACGCCGACCTGATTTCTTGGGGCGCGATTGGGGCGCGTACGACTGAAAGCCAGGTACACCGCGAATTGGCCAGCGGCCTCTCCTGCCCTGTCGGTTTTAAAAACGGTACGGACGGCAATCTGAAAATCGCCATCGACGCCATCGGTGCCGCCAATCATCCGCACCACTTCCTGTCTGTAACCAAAGCCGGTCATTCCGCGATTGTCCACACCAGCGGCAATCCTGACTGCCATGCGATTTTGCGTGGCGGTAAAGAGCCTAATTACAGCGCGGAGCACGTTAAAGACGCGGTTGCGCAGCTTCAAAAAGCCGGCGTGAGCAGCAAACTGATGGTGGACTGCAGCCATGCCAACAGCCGTAAAGACTTCCGCAAACAAATGGATGTAGCGCGCGATGTTGCGGCGCAGCTGAAAGCCGGTGAAGAAAACATCATGGGCGTGATGGTCGAAAGCCACTTGGTTGAAGGCCGTCAAGACAAGCCTGAAGTTTACGGTCAAAGTATTACGGATGCCTGCATCGGTTGGGATACGACTGAAGAATTGCTGGCCCTGCTTGCCGAAGCGAAAGGTTACCAAGCGTAAATGCGAAACCATTAATAAAGACCGGATATGTTCCGGTCTTTATTATGCCTGTTATTTTGATTTCCTTGCTCATATTCAGAATAAAAACAGTTTTTTAAGAAAAAATCAGGCCGTCTGAAACAATTAAAAGACAGTTTCAGACGGCCTACTCAATCCGTTTATGCCGCACCAACGCTATACGTTTCCCCCTTGCTGCCCACTTGGCCGACAATGGCAGCAACGGCGGCAGCCAAGCCGTTGCGCGTCATGTATTTTTGCGGAATTTCTTGGGCATTTTGTGTCAAGGTATAGGCATTATCTTCGCCATCGGCAAGGCCGCAGGGGCGCAGGATGGTCCAATTCAAACCGCTTTGTTTGAGATAGATTTCGGCTTCTGTTTTGGCACGGATGGCTTCGCCGAGTGCCTGTTTAAACGGCTCGCTCATCATGTCCCATTGTTCACCGCAGCCCATGCTGGTAATCAGTACAAAGCGTGCTTGCGGATTGGAGGCTTTCGTAGCGGCAATGATGTTGATATTGCCCAGCGCATCGCTGCGGATACCCTCTTCGTTTTTACCGCCGACAAAACTGATCACGGTATCGGGACGGTATTGTGCCAACGCTTTATCGAGCGCGTCGGCATCAAGCGCATCGGCGACGACTGTTTGAATATTGTGTTCGGCAAAAAAGCTGTCTTCAGACGGCCTTCTCAATACGGCGACGGTATCGGCTGAGTCAGTCAATGTGCGGATATAGGCTCGGCCGGACGGGCCGTTGGCTCCGAAGATGAGTTGCATGTTTGGGGTTCCTTTGTATGGTAGATGTTTATTGTTAGAAAATCCGCTCCTCTATGCAACAAGGAACGGATTATCAGGCCGTCTGAAACTGTTTAAGCGACATCAAACAGTTTGCGCATGGCTTCGATTTGATGTTGTTTCAACTCGCCTGCTTCGTCGCGGCCGACGAAAATTTTAAACATGGCGCCGCCGTTGCGGTTGATAAAGTTGAGCGAGCAAGTGGCTTTACCCATGAACGGGCGTTCCAAAAGGTAGATGGAGGCGCAGTTTTCATAGTAGATGTGGCCGTGTACGCCGCCGTCGGTTTCAGGATGGTCAAAGTTGTAGAAACCGCGGCCGACTTTGCCGTTAGGCAGTTTACCGCTGACTTCGACGATGGCATCGGGGGTGTGGGCGATGAAGGTAACGGATTCATCCCATGCGGCAACGGCTTGGAGGATTTCGACTATGCGGCTGCCTTCTGTTTGGCGCACGTTCTCTTCTGGCAGACAGCGGATAACGTCTTCAAAACTGCATTGGTTTTGCGCGGCCAGCATTTCCAGCACTTGGCCGGGATTTTTTTCCAATGATTGACGCAACATGGTTTGTTGTTCGGCTGAAAGTTTTTGCATGGTTGGATCCTTTTCTTGAGTTGGAAGAGTGAGCATGAGTTTGCGGATAAGGGTGGGCGACCAATAACGGCCGCTGGTATTCAAACGGATAAGGCCGTCTGAATCGGGTTCTTTAAAAAGCTGCATTTCCTGCCATTGGGCAATCAGCTTTTGCGCTGCTTTGTTGCCGTCGAACAATAATGGATTCAGACGGCCTGTTTCAATATCGTGCTGAACTTTGCTGAGCAGTGCTTTATTTGGACTATGGCCGCTCATAAATGCGATGTTTTTCTCGCCTTTCGGCGTGGCGAGATAACTTTCCAAATCACCCTGCACCTGATAGCTGAAACCGCCGAAGTTACCCCCTGCGCCGGAGCCGAACGCCAAACAGGGAATGTCGGATTTGATCAGGGTATTGTAGCGGTTGCGCTCGCCGCGGCCGGGATAGGCGAAGTGGCTGTTGCTGACCTGTTCCCAGCCTTTTTCCAGCAGCGTTTCAACCGTGTAGGCATATTGGTCTGCCTGAATGTCAAAACCCGGCGGTGTCGGAAATGCGCCTTTTTCAATCATGCGGTTGATGGGCAGCATGGGATAAAGGTTGAACGCGTACGTATCCAAACCGGACAGCGGCAGCTCGGTGGCACGGGCGATATCGTTTTGCCAAACTTCATCGGTTTGATTGGGCAGGCCGAACATCAAATCAGCGACAATCACGGCATCGAGTTCGCACAGTTTTGCCAAATATTCAAACGCCTCGTCGCCGCTGTGTTTGCGGCCGAGACGGTGGCGGATAGCGGTATTGAAGGTTTGCACGCCGATGGAAATACGGTTGGCCCCTGCTTCGAGACAGGCCTGTGCTTTTTCCAAATCGAAATGGCTCATGCGCCCTTCGATGGTGAACTCGCAGTCTTCGGCAAGAGGCAAATATTGGTAGCAGGCACGAATCAGGCGGACGAGGTCTTCCGTAAGCAACGCGGTGGGCGTACCGCCCCCGAAATAAACGGCTCGGATTTTGCCCTTTCCTGTACGGACTTCGGCTTCAGCGGCCATTTCTTCGATAATTTTGTCGGTGTACACGCTGCTTTGGCTGTCCTTCCACGCATTACGGTAGAAGCCGCAAAAAACGCAATGGTTGGCGCAAAATGGAATATGCAGATAAGCAAGCGCATCCACATCGGTGGCATGGGGAAGCTTTTTCTTCCAAATGTTCTGCCACTGGGGACGCGGCATTGGAACACCGCCCCAAACGGGCATTAATGCCTGACGTTCGGGAAATGCCTTGGGCGCGGATTGTTTCGGAGTCCAAACAAGCTGCTGTACCATGATAATGATTAATAAAAATTATTAATAAGATTGATATATTAAATAACCATCATCGTTTTCTTGTCAACATTTTTGAGTAATTAAAAATCAGTATTATTTTAAAATATTGTATTCTATAAATAATTAAATGTATTTCTATTTTATGGAAATCGGCATTTTACTTGTGAAATGCACAAAATTTGGTTCTTCAAGTCGGGAACATCCTCCCATCTCGTTTTATTTTGAACGATAAAATAAATTTTCTTTATCGTTTTTCAGACGGCCTGTTGGCGCTCAGCTTCTGAAATAAAACCCTGCTTCATCTTCGCAACGGCGTATCTGCCAACCGTAAACCGATTCAAGCAAGTCGGGGCGCATCACTTCGCCCACCTTGCCTGATGCAACGACTTTTCCCTTATTCATCAAAATAATATGTTCCGCATAACGCGCGGCGAGGTTTAAATCGTGTAATACCATTATTGATGAGGCACGGTTTGAATGCCCAACCAAATACTGCATCAGGCGGTGTTGGTGGCGGATATCGAGATGGTTGCACGGTTCGTCCAAAAGCAAGACCGGCGCGTTTTGCAACAGGGCGCGGATGATGTTGGCGCGTTGCTGTTCGCCGCCTGAGAGCTTGCCGATACGCTTATCCGCCAATACCGTCAAATCAAAATAATCGAGTAACTCGTCCGCCCATTCATGGTTCAGACGGCCTTTTTGTACGAATGATGCCAACGCAATGTATTCGCGTACGGTCATCGGCATATTGTAACGGCCATGCTGCCCGACCCATGCCACCCTGCCCGCGCGGATTTGCGGCGCAACGGCCTCACCGAAAAGCGTGATTCCCCCCTGCCCCGTTTGCCCGATTAATGCCCGCAGCAAAGTAGATTTGCCTGCGCCATTCGGGCCGATAATAACGGTCATGCCCGAAGGTATATCCAGTTGATCAATTTCAAGCAGGGTTTTGTCTTGGACGCGGACGGAAAGATTACGGATTTGAAATAAGGTGTGCATGGCAAAAGATATGGTGCAATAAAGTTTCAGACGGCCTGTTTAGGCATCAACGGCTTTTCAAAGGCTTGATAAACAAATACATAAAAAATGGTCCGCCCAATAAGGCAATTACGATACCGACCGGCAGATCGACAGGGTATGTCAGCCAGCGCGCTGCGCCATCTACCACCATCAAAAATACTGCGCCCAACCAAGCCGACAGCGCAATCAGTTTGCGGCGGCTGCCGCCGACGGTTTGCGCCAGCACATTGGGGATCATCATGCCGAGAAAACCGATGATGCCCGAAAGCGATACCGCCGCTCCCGTCATCAATGCCGCGCCGATTACGGTTTGCACACGCAATGCCCCAACTGATACCCCCATACTGGCAGCCGTGTCTTCCCCTGTCATCAAAACGTCCAGCCGCCTGCCTGCCGACAACAAAATCAGAAAACCGGGCAACATGACCGCAATTGCCGCAACAGGCGATGAGAAACCGGCTTCGGCAAGGCTGCCCAACAGCCATGTGGTCGCGCTGCGCAATACCAAATCGTCAGACAAAAACAAAATCATGCTGACCACCGCGCCCGAAAACGCGCTCAACACAAAACCCAACACCAGCAATCCCAAAGTACCGCCGCCGAGCAGTTTGTGCACCGCCAAAATCAGCAGGCACACACCCAATGCGCCGAGAAAAGCCGCTGCCGGCACACCCATCGCGCCGCCGCCCAGAGCCAATAACACAATCACGCCCAAGGCTGCCCCGCCCGATGTCCCAATCAAACTCGGATCGGCCAACGGATTCTCAAATAAAGCCTGCAATGCTGCCCCCGAAGCGGACAAACCGGCTCCGACCAAAAGTGCGGTATAGATGCGCGGTAAACGGATTTGGCGGACGGTTTCATCCATCGCCAACGGCGACTCCCACGCACCAAAACCGATGCCGCAGCACAAATAAACGGCGGCGGCAGTAAGCAGCAGGCAGAGGGTAAGGGTATGCGGTTTCATGACATCATGCGGTTTAAGCGGATTGAGGGACGGTTTCAGACGGCATTTTTAAGACAACCGTTTTGCTTCCTACTCAACAAGAAGGAACAAATCAAGGCCGTCTGGAAACAAAAATCGGGCAGAGTTTCAAAACAGGCGCGTTTATTTCGCCAAACCATGCAAACGCTGAATCACTTGCGGCGTATCCAGACCATAACGGAACATATCGTTGGCCTTCCACAAATAAATCTTGCCGTTTTTCGCGGCAGGCGAGCCGGCGATTTCGGGGCGTGCGGCAAAGGTTTTGACGTTGCCTATCATGGCGGTGTTGTGGTCGGCAATAATGATGATGTCGGGTTTGGCCGTAATCCATGCCTCACGCGTCATCGGTTTGAGGCCGTCAATGGCGGCTGCGGCATTGATACCGCCGGCGCGGCGGATGATTTCGTCGGCGGCAGTATTCTTGCCCGATACGATGCGCCCGTCGTAGCTGAAGAGGTAGCGTTTGCCGCTGGAAGGCTGCTGTTTCATATCCGCCTGCCACTTGCTTGCCAACTTGTCCGCCTGCGCGCTTTTGCCGATAAGCTGACCAATGTTGCGGATACTTTGCGGATAGGCGGCGATGCTGTCATCGGGCGCAACATTGACGGCTTTAATGCCTGCTTTTTGCAGGTGGGCAAAAATATCGGCAGGCTGCGCCATCCATGAACCGATGGCAATGTCGGGTTTGGCGGCCACAATCGGTTCAACCGTCAGGCGGCGATGAATGCCGATACTGGGCTTGTTTTTCAACGCCGGATTTTGAACGGTCTGATCGCGGCCGACGATTTCGTCCAATGCGCCGAGCGCGGCAACGATGTCTGCCGTATCGGGGGTCAACACGACGATGCGTTGTGCGTGTGCAGTGCCGGCCAACGAAATAAGCGCGGAAAGCAGAAGGAGTTTGAGTTTCATTGTTTTTTCCTTGTCGCATGCTTTCAGACGGCCTGCTCGTTTTCTCAGGCCGTCTGAAAACGGTTGAATCACATTAGAACTTCAGTTGTACGGTTGCGGCGAAATTGCGACCGGTTTCGGTGTACAAGTCCATCACACTGGTACGGCTCATGCCGGCAACGTCTGCGTGCTGCCAGTATTTTTTGTTGCCGACGTTGTAAATGTTTGCGCCGATTTCGAGGTTTTTAAACGGCTTATACCACGCGCCGACATCCCATACGCCATAACCCGGCGCTTGGAAAACAGTGTCGCTGTTGACGCGGCTGTGTTTTTTCGACCAGCGCAGCTTGGTACCGACACCCCATTTTTCCTGCGTGTAATCCAAACCCAAAACGCCGTTGAGCGGATAAGCGGAATCCAACGGTTTGCCGTCCTGCTGCTCACCGCGCATCCAAGCGATGCTGCCGGAGACTTGCCAGCCCGGCAGGAATTTGTAGGCGGCAGAAGCTTCAGCACCGTAGGTTTTGACCCTATCCAGATTTTGATATTGGTACTGGATAATCGGGCGACCGCCTATGAAGGCAGTGCCGACTTCGGTGCGGTCGATGAAGTTTCGATAACGGTTGTAGAACGCGGTAACTTGCGCGCGGGCGCGGTCGTTTTTGAACTTCATCCCCAATTCAAAGCTGTTGGAGCGTTCGGATTTGAGGTTGGCATTGGGAATGACGGCATAGCCGTAGGTTGTATTGGCAAACGCCATGGTCGCGCTGTCAAACGGCGGCGTACGGAAGCCTTGTGAATAAGTGGCAAAACCGGTGAACTGCTCACCCATCGGCACGCTCAGGCGCAGGCTGGGTGTAAACGCGGAATCACTGAAGCGTGTCGCCGTTCCGCTGGGATTAGCATTGAGATAGGCTTGGTCGGTCGAAGTGTTCAGCTTGTCTTTTTCGTAACGCAAGGCCGGGGTTAGAACGATGCCGTTGCCGAAGGTCAGGCTGTCTTGTGCGTAAACGCTGAACGTTTTGCGCTTGCTGTCGGGGAAAGTTTTATTCGGATAGGTGCTGCCTGCATAAACTTTACTGACAGCGCCGGTCAGATTGTCCACTGTCAGGCTGTCGCGCGGACGGGCGGTCTCGGTGTGTTTGTATTCTGCGCCGGCAACGACGGTTTGTTTGACCGCGCCGTCAAATTCCCACACGCCACGCCCATTCAGCCCGCGTATGGTCTGATTGAAACCGTAGTCGGAATAACGGGTCGAGTTACCTAATTGGCGCGCGCCCATACGCGTAATGCTCGCATCGACGGCATCGTCTTCCGTACGCAGTTTTTGCTGATAGGCAGTCAGGTTGGCTTCTTTCAGACGGCCTTCGCCAGCGTAGCGGTAGCCCGCTTCGATACGTTGACGGCGGATACGGTCGCGAGCATTGCTCTCGGATGTTGCGATGGTTACCGGCCCGCGCGATTGCGAACCCAAGCCGTTTGCCAACACGGTATCGTTGGCGTGGTAATACTGTTCGTACAACGTTTCAAAGCGGTGGCGTTCGTTGCCGATATTGCCTTTCGCCAAGATATTGTAGGCATTGTTTTTCTGCGGATTGGTAGCAGTACGTGCAGTCGAGTAGCTGGTATCGCTGCCCATGTTTTCGGTTTCATGACCTTGACGGCGCGTCAGCATCAGCAGACCTTCGGCGTTTTCATGGAAACCTGCCACAGTCGCCGTCACGCCATGGCTGCGGTCGCGACTGCGGTAGCCGTGTTTCAAACCGAAATGCCCGCGTTTGCCCGCATCGACAAAATCGCTCGGTGAGAGCGTCACCATGTTCACCACACCGCCGAGCGCATCGCTGCCGTACAGTGCGGAATAAGGGCCTTTGACAATATCGACCTGCTTGAGCGTGTCGCTTTCGACCATATCGCGTCCCGAAATCGCGCCGTTGGAGCCGCCGCCTGCATAAGATTCGGGAATGCGCACGCCGTCCACCATCATCAGAATGCGGTTGCCGTCTATGCCTCGGATATTGATACCGGCATGACCGCGGCGGTTGTTGTCTGACGGCACGCTGACGCTGGATTCATACATCACGATATCGTCTAAATTCTGTGCCGAGGCTTGATTCAAGGTTTTGCGTCCGATAACCGACACATTCGGCGCCGCTTTATCCAAGGTTTGCGCATTACGGTCGGCCGTAACCACCACAGGCTCTATTTCTGCCTGAGCCACCGGCATCTGAGCCGCATATAACTGTCCGGAAAAAACCGCCCCTATTACACAGGCAATCGCTTTCTTTTTCATTACACAACCTTATCATTTAAATAATAATAGTTTGCATTTATAAAACAAACAGACGGTTTTTGCAAGTTTAAGATATAAACAAAAGGCCGTCTGAAAACCCGATAATTCAGGTTTTCAGACGGCCTGCACTATTTTTCTTTTCAATTAGAACGTATGTTTAACCGTTGCAGTCACACTACGCGGCGTGCCGTAAACGTGAATATCCGGCATGGTGCGATAGCGTTTGTTGAACACGTTTTCAAAGTCCAAACTGATGCGGGTGGATTTGCCGATTTTGTAATGACCGGTCAAGTCCAGCGTTGCGTACGGACGTTGGGTCAATGCGGCGGCGGCGGCCGGATTGATGTCTGCAGGGTATTCATCCAGCGTGTGGCTTCGGCTTTGCCAGTTGACGTTGGCACCCAGGTTCAAACGGTCGGTCACGTCATACGCGGTAAAGAGTTTGAACAAATGAACCGGGTAAGACGGATGCAGTTGAACCCCTTCGCTGTCTTTGATTTTGGAACGTGCATAAGACGCATTCAGCAGCCATTTGTCGCTCAGGCGGCCGCCGACAGAGAGTTCCATGCCTTTTGTTGTGGTGTTGTCGGCTGCACGGTAGTATTCCTCGCCATTTGCGAATTTGCCTGCAACCACGCCCAAATGGTCGCGTTTGTTCATAAAGACGGAGGCGGAAGCATTCAGACGGCCTTCAAACCATGAGGCTTTCAAACCGGTCTCGTAGGTTTTGCCGCGTTGTGGTTTGAGCGCTGCGCCGTCTTTGGTCAGGTAACGCACTTGCGGACGGAAAATGGTGGTGTAAGACGCATAGGCAGTCAGATTGTCGCCGATGTCGTAGGTTACGCCCAAATAAGGAATGAAAACGTTTTGTTTGTGGCTGCTGTGTGCGAATTTGTTACGGCTGGTGCTGTAACGGTAACGCCAATCCACAAAACGGCTGCCGCCGATAAAGGCGAGCTTGTCGGTCAGTTTGAAACGGGTCGAGCCGTAAACCGACAGGTTTTTCATGCGTGAAAAACCATCGCGCAGATACGGCATATCGGGTTTGGAGATGTTGCCGTCAAATTTACGCAAATCAGGAATCATCGATTCGCCTTCGTCATAGAAAGACAGGTTTTCTTTGTTGTCCTGATGGCTGATGCCGACATTGAACTCGTGCGAGCGACCCAACGCCGGATAATGGCCGTCTAAGGCCAGCGCAAAATTCTGATCGCGGTATTTGCTGCGGTCGCGGTCGGATGTAAAGAGCGCGGAGTAATCCGAATTAATGACAAAAGTACCGGCAATGCCTGAAACGATGTCGTTTTTACCCGAAACATGGCTGTAATCGCCTGTCAGTTTCCAGCCGTTGTCAAACTCATGGCTGAGGGAAGTGAATACTTCGGCACTGGTGTCTTTGCCGTATGCCCAGCGTGCGGAAGAATTGCTGCGCGGCGAAGACTCAAACGGTATGAATCCAGTACGGCGCGAACCTGCTGCGGTCAGATAGCTGAAACGCGAGCTGCCGGTATTGCGGAAACGGTGTATTTCCGTACCGAGGCGCCATTGGGTTTGCGGCGTGATATCGTAAGACAAAGTGCCGTAGAAAGTGTGATTGTGGCGCGAAGTGTTCGGCAGGTAATCGCCGCCATGGTCGCTGACCAAAATAGCGCGGCCGCGCAAGGTATTGTCGGCATTCAAAGGCTGATTGGCATCAAGGACGAAGCGGTAGTGGTTCCACGAACCGACACCGGCTTCTACGCTGATGGCTGGCTTGGCAGTCGGTTTTTTGCGTTCCAAAGCAACCGTACCGCCCGGCTCACCCATACCACCGTTGGACAAACCGCTTGCGCCGCGCACGATAACGACTTGTTCGTACAATGCGCTGTCTAGATTGTTGGTACCGCGGCGGATGGCTTTACCGTCGTAAAGGAATTTAGGCGCGCCGTCCACGGAAATGCTGTCAATCGCCTGACTGCGCGAAATAAATTGGCTGTGGCCGGAGACGTTGTTGCCCATTTTGCTGTGGAACACGCCCGGTGTTTGTTTCAACACGTCCTGCAAGGTATCCAAACCTTGGTCGTCCATTTGTTTTTCAGTAACGACAGACAGGGACTGCGGCGTTTCGCGCTGGGTCAGGCGGATGCCTGTTGCGGCAGAGGAAGCAGGAATGGTGTAGTTGGAAGTAGTCTGTTTTCCGACACCTTGGACGGTAACTGTCGGTAAATCGACACGCTCTTGCGGCTGGGTATTTTCTACTTCGGTTGCGAAAGAATACGCCGAACACAGCGCCAGACTGACGGCAAAGCTTAATTTGCCATAGGGAAA
Organism: Neisseria sp. P0001.S007; assembly: GCF_051963655.1. Taxonomy (NCBI): domain Bacteria; kingdom Pseudomonadati; phylum Pseudomonadota; class Betaproteobacteria; order Neisseriales; family Neisseriaceae; genus Neisseria; species Neisseria sp. P0001.S007. The sequence continues at coordinate 211,148 of NZ_JBQCUB010000003.1, forward strand.
TACAGGTAGTGACATAGCCTCTCCAATTAGCTTATCTTTACAATTTGGTCGCAGATTCTATCAAAAAGATGTAGCCCGATGGAACTATGTTTTAATCATTATTTTCTAAGTATTTTGTTTAATTCAAAATATTTATTTTCTATCTAGTCCCAATTAACTAAAAAGGCCGTCTGAAACCCATATCATCAGGTTTTCAGACGGCCTTAATCTTTTTATGATAAGGCAATCAGTCTGCCAATTTTCTTGCCAATTCTGCCAAACGTTTACCTTGTGCAAAGGCAATATCGTTTTCTTCGGAGGTCAATGCCGGCTTGCTGTCGTGGCCGGAAACATGGCTTGCGCCGTAAGGCGTGCCGCCGCCTTGGGTATTGCTGAGCGCGGACTCGGTATATGGAATGCCGCTGATGACCATGCCGTGATGCAACAGGGGCAGCATCATGGTCAGCAGGGTGCTTTCTTGGCCGCCGTGCAGTGAAGATGTGCTGGTGAAAACGGTGGCAGGTTTGCCGACGAGTTCTGCACCGAGCCAAAGGGGAATGGTGCCGTCGATAAAGTATTTCATCGCGGCGGCCATATTGCCGAAACGCGTCGGGCTGCCGAGCGCAAGGCCGGCGCAATTTTTGAGGTCGTCGGCAGTCGCGTATGGCGCACCTTCGTCAGGAATGGCTTTTTCAACGGCTTCGCAAACGGTGGAAACTTTGGGAACGGTACGCAATACGGCTTCGCAACCGTCCACGCTTTCGATACCGCGTGCGATTTGGCGGGCAAGGTTGCGCGTGCTGCCATTTTGGGAATAAAAGAGAACGAGGATTTTCAGAGGATTTGGGTTCATTTGGGGTTTCCGTTACAATGCTGTCAGGTGTCAGACGGCCTTTTAAATACTCAGGCCGTCTGAAAAGAAGAAATTTCAATTTAAAAGTGGGAAAAGGTTATGCCGTTTTCGCAATGGTGGCAAGGTTTTTTAAAGAGTAAAGGCGTGGCGTTCGCTTGGTTTGTCGTGCGCCGTTTTGATGAGGAGCGCGTGCCGCAGGTAGCGGCAAGTATGACGTTTACAACGCTTTTGGCTTTGGTGCCCGTGTTGACGGTGATGGTCGTCATCGCTTCTGCCTTCCCTGTTTTCGACCAATGGTCGGGAGAATTTATCTCTTTTATCAACCGCACCATCGTTCCGCAGGGCGCGGACATGGTGTTTGACTACATCAATGCATTCCGCGATAAGGCTACCAATCTGACGGCGATCGGCAGTGTGATGTTGGTCGTAACCTCGCTGATGTTGATTCGGACGATAGACAATGCGTTCAACCGGATTTGGCGCGTCAATTCGCAACGGCCTTGGATGATGCAGTTTTTGGTGTATTGGGCGTTGCTGACGTTTGGGCCTTTGTCTTTGGGCGTGGGCTTGTCGGTCGTGATCGGTCAGGTGCAAGTAGTGGGCGGTTCGGAATGGCTGAGGGTCATCACTACGGTTTCATTTATTACGCTGCTGCTGTGGGGTTTATACCGCTTTGTGCCCAACCGTTTCGTGCCTGCCAGCCATGCTTTGGTCGGCGCGGCCGTAACGGCGTTTTGCTTGGAAACGGCACGCTTTTTGTTCGCGTGGTACATGGGCAACTTTGACGGCTACAAATCGATTTACGGCGCATTTGCGGCAGTACCGTTTTTCCTGTTGTGGCTCAACCTATTATGGACTCTGGTATTGGGCGGCGCGGTTTTGACCTCGTCCCTGTCCTACTGGCGCGGCGAAGCGTTCCGCCGCAGTCTGGATGCGCGCGGCCGCTTTGATGATGTATTGAAAATCCTGCTGTTGCTCGATTCTGCCCAGCAAAACGGCAAGGCATTGCCGGTGCAGGAGTTCAGACGGCATATCAATATGGGCTTCGACGAATTGGGCGAGCTTTTAGAAAAGCTGGCGCGACACGGTTATGTCTATTCCGGCCGTCAGGGCTGGGTCTTGAAAATGGGGGCGGAGTCCATCGACTTGGCTGAGCTGTTCAAACTCTTTGTCTACCGTCCGCAAACGCTTAATAAAGACAAGGTCAATCAAACGGTTGACCACATCATGCAGCCCTGCTTGGAAACCTTGAACATGACGCTGGCCGAGTTCAGTGCCCATACGAAAAAACAATCCTCTTAGACCTGACGCCGTCTGAAAGCAAAAATATCAAGTTTCAGACGGCCTTTGCTATAATCAGCACACTACTGAATACTACATTCAACCTACAAGGAAAAATAGATGAAAACACCAGCCCTACTCTCGCTGCTCGGTCTGATTCCATCTGCCGCTTTTGCCGCCCACGGCGTAAGCCTTGGCCAACCACCGAAATATCCGGCCAACTTCACCGCCTTCGAATACGTCAATCCCAACGCTCCCAAAGGCGGCTCGTTTACCACGCCTTTCCTCGGTGCTTTTGACACGCTCAACCCCTTTACCCTCAAAGGCAACCACGAATACGGCATCAGCATGCTGACGCTCGACACCCTGACCGAGCAAAGCATGGACGAACCTTACGCCGTTTACGGCCTGATTGCCGAAGACATCGCCCTGGCGCCGGATGGCCTTTCCGTTACCTTCAAAATCAACCCCAAAGCCAAATTCCACAACGGCGACCCCGTTTTGGCCAAAGACGTTGCCGCTTCATTTAACATCCTGACCAAAGACAAAGCTGCCGCCCCCATGTACCACTTCTACTGGAGCGACGTGGCCAAAGTGGAAACGCCCAGCGATCGCACCGTCGTGTTCCGCTTCAAACAGCGCAACTCAGAATTGCACATGATTCTCGGCAGCCTGCCCGTCTTCTCGCATAAAAGCTATCCCAAAGGCCTGGCCGCCGCACCCAACAGCCTGCCGATCGGCTCCGGCCCCTACCGTTTTGCCAAAGCCGAAAACGGCCGCATCAGCGAGTTTGTCCGCGACAAAAACTACTGGGCGCAAAATCTGCCCGTACGCAAAGGCCGCTACAACTACGACCACATCCGCATCAAATACGTCAAAGACGAAGTTGTCCGCATCGAAGGACTGAAAGGCGGCCAATATGACTTCGTACAAGAAAACGTCGCCCGCAACTGGGCACGCGCCTACTCCGACGAAGTCCTCAAAAAACGCAATCTGTCCAAACACGAATGGATACAAAACAGCACAGCCGGCATGCAAGGCTTCGTCATCAATATGCGCCACAAGCCCTTGGACAATATTTACGTCCGCCGCGCCTTGATTGAAAGCTTCGACTACGAAAGCGTCAACCGCCGCATCTTCTACGGCGCATACCGCCGCACCGACAGCTTCTTCACCAACAGCACCATGGCCGCAACCGGCAAGCCTGACAGCGCAGAAACCGCATTGCTCAAATCATTGGGCACCAAGCTGCCCGACGGCGTATTGGATCAAGACGTCCCTATGCCGCCGGTTACCGACCCCAAACTGGGCGTGCGCCCGAACCTGCTCAAAGCACGCGCCCTGCTTGAAAAAGGCGGCTATCAATACAAAAACGGCAAAGCAGTCGACAAACAAGGCAAACCGCTGACCTTTGAATTCCTCGCACCAAGCAAAAACTACGAACGCATTACCTCCAAATGGCAGAGCGACCTCGCCAAAATCGGCATTACCATGAACGTGCGCACCGCCGACTCCGCCGTGTACCAAAAACGCATGAACGACTTCGATTTTGACGTGACCACCGGCTACTACGGCAACAGCGAAAGCCCCGGCAACGAGCAATACGACTACTTCAGCTGCGCCGCCGCCAAAACCGAAGGCAGCCGCAACCTATCCGGCGTCTGTCATCCAGCGGTCGAAAAACTGCTGACCCATTTCAACAGCTTTACCAACCGCCAAGAGCTGCAAACCACCTCGCGCGCGCTCGACCGACTGATCCGCCACCAATACACCATCGTTCCAAACTGGTTCGCCGACCGCTACCGCGTCGTGTACCGTAACGATGTGGGCATTCCGTCCAAGCTGCCGAAATACTACGACCCCATCACCTTTGCCATGACCGCAGGCTGGAAGAAAAAGTAGTCGCATTTCGACAACACGCCCAAGCGCCTGACAAGCCCTTAGCGTGTAGCATTCAGCATAGAATCATAAAACCTTGTTGTTTGTTTAAAAACAATCAATTGGCTGATTCCAAACAAACATAAAAGAAAAAACAACTTAAAACCAAATCAAAGGCCGTCTGAAACATCCGTCAGCAAAATCATCTGCAACGGAACATTTCAGACGGCCTTTTCGTCTCTTTTCAATCCATTTTCGCAACCGAAGCAAAATATCGAAAATGAACAAAAAATTTGCAAAACAATGCCCTCAAATTTTACAAAACCGTGTACACTGCAAGGTAAGAGTTTGAATTATAAGGTTAATCTTAATAAAAACTACAATCATCCAAATTTAACCTAAATCAAGCATTCATATAACAGACAAAAGGAACAATAATATGGAAATCAAGCGTCTCTCTACCATTCTCAAACTGATTGCCAACCCCGAACGCATGGCCATCCTTTTCCTGCTGCTTGACGGCGACCGCAGCATTACCGAACTGGCACAGGCACTCGACTCCTCCCCGACCGGCATCGCCAACCACCTCGCACGCCTGCGCACCGAAGGCATCATCGATTTCACGCGCTACCACCGCATCATCGAATACCGCCTCATCTCCGAAGAAGCCGCCACCATCCTCAATACCCTGCGCACGCTCAAAGACCAAGCCGAATAAACAAATTATTCCACATCACAACATCAAGGCCGTCTGAAACATCAGCTTTCAGACGGCCTGCCACTTTCAGCCCATATCGAAAAATAAACCAATCCGCTATACAATACCGCCCATGCCCACAGGCACAATCTGCCGTCTTCCCTCCAAACAGCACACACGGAAACATCATGAAAATCGCCACTTGGAACGTCAATTCCCTCAACGTCCGCCTGCCCCAAGTACAAAACTGGCTGGCCGACCACCAAGCAGACATACTCGCCTTACAAGAACTCAAGCTCGACCAAGACAAATTCCCGGCCGCCGCCCTGCAAATGATGGGCTGGCACTGCGTCTGGAGCGGCCAAAAAACCTACAACGGCGTCGCCATCATCAGCCGCCACGAGCCGCAAGACGTACATTGCGGTCTGCCCGCCCTCCCCAATGACCCGCAACGCCGCGTCATCGCCGCCACCATCAACGGCGTACGCGTCATCAACGTCTATTGCGTCAACGGCGAAGCCCTGGACAGCCCAAAATTCCAATACAAAGAACAATGGTTTGCCGCATTGACCGAGTTCGTCCGCGCCGAAATGGCCACCCACCCCAAACTCGTCCTGCTCGGCGACTTCAACATCGCCCCGGCCGATGCCGACTGCTACGACCCTGAAAAATGGTACGAAAAAATCCATTGCTCCTCTATCGAAAGACAATGGTTTAAAAACCTGCTCGACCTCGGTCTGACCGACAGCCTGCGCAAAATCCACCCCGAAGGCGCGTTCTACACATGGTTCGACTACCGCGGCGCCATGTTCCAACGCAAACTCGGCCTGCGCATCGACCACATCCTCAGTAGCCCCGAACTCGCCGCCACCCTTACCGACGTCACCGTCGACCTAGAAACCCGCGCCCAAGAACGCCCCAGCGACCATGCACCGGTTATTGCCGAGTTTGACTGTTAGATTTTGAGCGAATAAACAATAAGGCCGTCTGAAAACTGAATTTCAGACGGCCTTCATGCAAAAGGTTTTTAGACGACGTTTGAGGTCTTCTGAAGATTGGAAACAATGGTTTGAACAACAAAAAACGCGTGCGTGCGTACCGCACACAGTTGGTGGAGATGCAGGCTACAGCTTGCTACACTTCAGTTTTAAAGTTTGTGTCGCCCGTAGGTAGGTTGTGTTGCAGACACACATACGATGATTATAGATGTTAAGGCTTGCTTTCATGTATTAATCGTGTGTATTATTAAACAAACCTCACAGTTAATGACAGGAATCACATAATGATTATTCGCAAAAATACAACTACTTTCATTCCAAACATTATTCGATTTGGAATCTCTGAAAGTACAAATACGCTAATTATTGATTTTGGTAATGGAATTACAGAAGATGAATATGAAATTATTTCTTCTGTTGCATTGGACAATGAACAGCTTTTACTAATTAAGGACAACATTGAAAAATTTTTAAGCAATAAATCTAATTAGTAAATAAAATTATTATAATTTGAAGGCTTAGAATGGAAAAAGTACATCTAGTTACCAAAAATCCACACTATAATGATAATATAAATCCAATCAAAAACTTCTCTAAAGCTGGTAATGAAACTCTCTTTCGAATTAATCCGATTACTACTTTATCTGAGGAGCTTCAAGAAAAACCATTAAAAAATAATGAATTAACAAATAAGGAGCTATGCGATAGTATAAATTTTATTAATACTACAGAAAAAATCCCATATTCATTTTATATGGATTTTTTTAATAAAATTAATAAGGATTTAATACTTTCTGAAGAGAATCAAAAAGAACTATTAAGTGCTTTAGAAAAACGATCATTTGTTAATTTTTTAAGATATTATAAAGAACTATATGAGTTATCCAAATTAAATTATATTATTTTTTCCAAATTTTTAGTTATTGATAATGGTATTTTAATGTTAGAAATTAATAATAAATTTGAAAATATAACTCTTGAGTTGAAATTCTTAACAAATGGGAAAGTTGATTTCTTATCTATGGATAATGATAAAATAGAAGAAAATGAAAAACAATGCTATATTATGCGAGGAACTCTATCCACTAGTACTAAATTAAGAAAATCTTATAAAATGAAAAGATTGTTGAATGTAATACATTCTCAATGCACATCTATTGTACGCAATGTCTTAATAATAAATACATATACTATGCCTAAATAATTATCTTCTATAACTATGGTAACAGATAGTATGCGAATTTCTACTCTAGAATCATCTAATAATGATAATGAACTTGATATTGATTTAGAATTTGATGATGATTTGAATAAAATTGATGATATTAATATCCCTAAGAATATATCTCATGTATGGCGAATGAGCAAAAGAGAAGCTCAATATCATTTCCGCTTAAAAGAAAAAGAAAAAGAAATTAGTTTATTTACGTTAGAAGATGTTTTTTTAAGAGAGCATATTTCTAAATTAGATGAAGAAGGCGCAGTATATTTATATTTTATGTTTCATTATGTTTTTAAAAAAAAGTTAGAACTAGGGCAAGATTATGATTACATTTCTATTCTCTTTAATTTGGAAAAATTAAAAAACCTAGCACGTTCAGACCATATTTTTTTGGAGTGTTTCCAATATATTAAAATTTCTGAACGGCAACATTATCCTGAGCAAGCTAAACATTTAGATATGGTTTTCGAACCAAAAGAACAATGCAATACTCATGATATGCAAATTTTCTTAAATAATGCAGTGGAAATTTCTCCACTAGAACAAGATAGATGTTTTTTGAAAAAAATTTTAGAATATTGTAAGGATAATTAATTTAACCTTTTCTATTGAACAATTTAAAGAAAAATTTAAAATAGGATTTTCTCCTTAATCCCTCGAATCCTATCCCTTAACACAGCCGCCTCTTCAAACTGCAAATCCCTAGCTGCCTGCTGCATGGCTTTTTCTAGTTTGGCAATTTCTTTCAAGGCATCTTCTTCATTGTGGATTTCGCCGACTTTAACCTTGTTTTTACCTTTCAGACGGCCTTTGCCACTGTCTTCTTCGTGGTACACGCCGTCGATGATGTCTTTGACCTGTTTTTTAATCTGCTGCGGCACGATGCCGTGTTCTTCGTTAAATTTAATCTGTTTTTCGCGGCGACGTTCGGTTTCGTCGATGGCGGCTTTCATGGAGTCGGTGATTTTGTCGGCGTACAGGATGGCGACGCCGTTCACGTTGCGCGCGGTGCGGCCTATGGTTTGAATCAGGCTGCGGTGGGAGCGCAGGAAGCCTTCTTTGTCTGCGTCAAGGATGGCGACGAGGGAGACTTCGGGAATGTCGAGGCCTTCGCGCAAGAGGTTGATGCCGACGAGTACGTCAAACAATCCGAGCCGCAAATCTCTAATAATTTCAACGCGCTCGACGGTGTCGATGTCGCTGTGCAAGTAGCGCACTTTAATGCCGAGTTCACTGTAATAGTCGGTGAGTTGCTCCGCCATGCGTTTGGTGAGGGTGGTAACGAGTACGCGTTCGCCTTTTTGGATGCGGTCGTTGATTTCGCTCATTAAGTCATCGACTTGGGTGGCGACGGGGCGGATGATGATTTGGGGGTCGACCAGCCCTGTGGGGCGGACGACTTGTTCGACCACTTGTCCGGCGTGTTCTTCTTCGTATTTGGCGGGGGTGGCGGAAACGAAGACGGTTTGCGGCATGACTTTTTCAAATTCGTGGAATTTGAGCGGGCGGTTGTCGCGGGCGGAAGGCAGGCGGAAGCCGTAGTCGACGAGGTTTTGCTTGCGCGATGCGTCGCCTTTGTACATGCCGCCGATTTGGGTAACGGTAACGTGGCTTTCGTCGATGAACATGATGGCGTTGTCGGGCAGGTAGTCCATCAGCGTGGGCGGCGGTTCGCCTTCTTTTTTGCCGGAGAAGTGGCGGGAGTAGTTTTCGATGCCTTTGCAGAAGCCCATTTCGTAGAGCATTTCGAGGTCGAAACGGGTGCGCTGTTCGATGCGTTGTTGCTCGACGGGGCGTTGTTCGCGGGCGAAAAACTCGATGCGTTCGCGCAATTCTTCTTTGATGGACTCGCAGGCGCGCAAGACGGTGTCGCGCGGGGTAACGTAGTGGCTGGACGGGAAGACGGTGTAGCGGCCGACGCGTTGGTGCAGGCTGCCTGAAAGCGGGTCGAACATATCGAGGCGGTCGATTTCGTCGTCAAACAAGCTGATGCGCAAGGCGTTTTCGGAGCTTTCGGCGGGGTACACGTCGATCACGTCGCCGCGCACGCGGAAGCTGCCGCGTTTGAAGTCCAAATCGCCGCGTTCGTACTGCATGGAAACGAGCGTGGCGATGATGTCGCGCTGCTCGATGGTGTCGCCTTCTTTGACGGACAACACCATTTGTTGGTATTCGGTCGGGTCGCCGATACCGTAAATGGCGGACACGGTGGCGACGATAATCACGTCGTCGCGCGTCATCAGGTTTTTGGTGGCGGAAAGGCGCATCTGCTCGATGTGTTCGTTGATTGCGCTGTCTTTTTCGATGAACAGGTCGCGGCTGGGCACATAGGCTTCGGGCTGGTAATAGTCGTAGTAGGAGACGAAATATTCCACCGCGTTTTCGGGGAAAAATTCGCGCATTTCGGCGTAAAGCTGGGCGGCAAGGGTTTTGTTGTGCGCCATGATGATGGCGGGGCGGCCGCTTTGGGCGATGACGTTCGCCATGGTGTAGGTTTTGCCGGAACCGGTTACGCCGAGCAGAGTTTGATAAGCAAGGCCGTCTGAAAGCCCTTCGAGCAAACCGGCAATGGCGGTAGGCTGGTCGCCTGCGGGCGGAAAGGGTTGGTGGAGTTTGAAGGGGGAATTTGGGTATTGGATGACTTCCATAAGACGGCCTGTTTTATATTCAGGTAAAGAGAGGATTATAACAAAGGGCCGTCTGAAAATTGATAGTGTGCCAATCTGACAAGACTAAATATTTCATCTCCTTCCTTACTAACTGAGGTTGGTTGTGTTAGCTGGAGCGAATAACCCCTCTCCCCAAAGGACGTACCCGCGCACGTCCTTTTTACTTTCTTATCTCCTTTCCACTCTATTGTCACCCCGTAAAAGGCTTACACTCCGCATCATTACCCCTAAATATCTCCTCACCGTCCGTACAGCTTCCCTTCACCTTCATCTTCCCGCACACTACCGCCGTCAGCGACTCGTTCAAGCGTAATACTCTCGGCTCCGCCTCCCTGTCCAGCGCCACCGCCTTCAGGGTAAACTTCCCCTCCAAGATCCCCTTAGCCTGACCGCTCATCCTGATACAGAAACCGCCCGCCTCCTTCACCGGCAGCTCCGGCCACTTCGTCGACGTCAGCTTAAAGCTGCCC
>NZ_JBQCUB010000004.1:0-52188 GCF_051963655.1 Neisseria sp. P0001.S007
TGACACCCCAGAAAAAGTGACCTTGACCAAACAGGCAGACGGCAGCTGGACATCAGACAAACCTGAAACAGTGCCAAACGTTGAAGCAGGCAAAGACAGCACCACTATTCCACAAGATAAAGTGAAAGATGGTTCTGAAGTGACTGCACAGGCGAAAGATCCGTCTGGTAACGACAGTGCACCGATAACAGCTCAAGCGGGTGAAAATGCAGATAAAACTGCACCTGGTAAACCAACTATTGAAGCGAAAATTAATGGTACTGTTGAAATTACCCCTCCAGCAGATGAAGATACTAAATCTGTTGAGGTGAACTACATCGATGAAGAGGGTAATCCACAAACAGTAACTATTATTAAAGATGCTAATGAGGGTTGGATACCATCTGAACCATTTGATCTCTTGACCAATCCAGATGTTATCTTGCCAGATTCAGAGACCGGCAAAATAACACTTCCAGCAGATAAAGTGAAAGATGGCTCTCTAGTGAAAGCCTCAGCAACTGATAATGCAGGAAACAAAGGCGAAGAAGCTACTGAACATGCGGTTAGTAATCCGGATCTTCCGCCAGGCATGCCGGAAGCGGAGGCATTAGAAGATCGTTCTGTAAGAGTAACAATGCCAAATGACGCTGAAGTTGGAGATTTTGTTGTAATTGAACGAAGAATTTATAAAGGTGATGGTTTTGAACCAGATACTGAGGCTTCTGCTGAGACTTTAGCTACTTTGACTAAACAACAGGACGGTAGCTGGATTTCAGATAAACCAGAGAATGTGCCGAGTGTTGATGTAGGTAATAATACTACTATTATTCCAGCTAATAAGCTTAAAGGATTTGCTGATGTACATGTTCAGGCGAAAGATCCTGCAGGTAATGAAAGCGCAGTACCGTTAGTTTATCTTTCTCCAGAAATGCCAGAAGTAACCGCAAAAACAGATGGTTCTGTAGAAATTACTCCTCCTGCAGCTCCATACGTTAAGTCTATGAAAGTACGTTATATCGATGAAGCAGGTAAACCAAAAACTGCAACCTTAACGAAAGGTGAAGATGGTACTTGGACTTCGGACAACCCAGATGTTGTGGTAGAGTCAGCAACTGGTAAAGCAACTATCCCAGCGGATAAAGTACAAGATGGCTCTGAGGTGGGAGCTAATGCAGCTAATGGTCGGGGTGTAGGCAGTAGAGAAAGCAAAGCTAATGCAGGTAACAACCCTGATACGACTGCACCGGATAAACCGACTGTTGAAGCAAAAGACAACGGTTCAGTAGAAGTGACTCCTCCTGCAGATGAGGATACCAAGTCTGTAGAGGTGAGCTACACTGATGAAGCGGGTACACCGAAAACTGTAACCATTACTAAAGGTACAGACGGCACTTGGACTTCGAATAACCCAGATGTTGCGGTAGAGCCAGCAACTGGTAAAGCGACGATTCCAGCAGATAAAGTGCAAGATGGTTCGCCAGTAAAAGCGAAAGCAACTGATAATGCAGGTAACATTAGTAATGAAGGTACGGCTAATGCAGGTAATAACCCTGATACTACTGCACCAAGTGCACCAGAGGTCACCCCATCTACAGAAGATGGTTCAGTCACTGTGAAAGTACCAAGCGATGCAGAAGTAGGTGATACTGTAGAAGTGACAGTCACTCCTGAAGGTTCTGATACGCCTGAAAAAGTGACTTTAACCAAAAACACAGATGGCAGCTGGACTTCAAGCAACCCTACAACGTTACCAAATGTTGAAGCAGGTCAGAGCAGCACAACCATTCCACAAGACAAAGTGAAAGATGGTTCTAATGTGACGGCTCAGGCGAAAGACCCTGCAGGCAACGAAAGTGCGGTTGTGACTCAACCGGCAGGTAACAATAAGGTTGTTAAACTTGAACTATCATTAGCTCAAGATACCGGTGCGTCTAATAACGATAACTATACTAGAAATGGTCAAGTTAACGTGTCTGGTATTCCATCAGGTTCTGAATGGGAATACAGTACAGACGGCGGTCAAACTTGGAATTCTGGTTCTGGTAACTCGTTTACCTTACCAAACAACACCAAAGTGGGTGGTATTGCATACAGCTTACAAGCTCGTGTGAAAGGTAATGCGGCATCAGCCAGCGACACCTTAAATATGACGCTTGACCAAAAAGCAGGTGAATTCCATGCGATTATTGATGGTAGTATGAATTTAATCGGAACAGCTGAGAAAAATTCAACAATTTCTATCAATAATAGAAGTGGTAAAGCAAATGCCAATGGTGAGTTTGAGTTTGCTACGGGTATTGCTTCAGGTGCAACAGCGAAGAAAGTACATTACTCTGTAGTTGAAACAGACTTAGCGGGTAACTCTGTGTCTAAGGATGTTGCTTACACTTACTACCGTCGTGTTGCTGGTGGTTCCCATGAAACTTACGGTAACGAAAATGATGTTATCTTAATTGGTACTAAAGGTGGTACTGGTGACTTGGGTGCGTTGATTAGATCTAGCCTAACTACTGGTAGCGGTGATGATTCTGTCTATGCAACTGGGGTTCAATACCGTAGCAATACACTTGATATGGGGGACGGTAATGACTTCGCGAGTTTCCAAAACATTGCTGGTACTATAAACATGGGGGCTGGTAATGATATCCTTGAAGCTCGTCAGACAGGCAATGGGTTCTTCTATTTAGCTGGTGGTAATCCAACAATCAATATGGGGGCTGGTGATGACATCGTGAGAACATCTAGTACGATTAATACCAGAGCATCTATTGATGGAGGCAGTGATTTCGATACACTTCAATTTGTGAACCGAGATGGCAAAGCGATTACAACCACTATTTCAATGATCTCTAATTTTGAGAAAATTGATATTACCGGCACGTCAAACAACTCAGTTACTATCAGCGCAAGCGATGTTGATAGAAACCACAGTGCTAAAGCAACTGTTGATGCAAGTGGTAAATCTCATAACAACGTGTTAATTGTTGATGGTGATGCGGGCGATAAAGTGACCTTAAGTGGTATTAGCAAAGCTGCAAGCTCACAAGTTACTCATGAAGGCAATACTTATAATGTTTACAACACTGGTTCTAATGAACTTTGGGTTGATTCAGATATCACCATTGCTTAATTTGTAACATCTATTAGAAAAACGCACCTTCGGGTGCGTTTTTTTATCTGCTTTACACATTGAGGCCGTCTGAAAACCTTGTATTTTGTACTTTATTTAACTAATTTGATTTATAATTTCTAGAGTGAAAAAGTCTTATTTTCTGCACTAAAAAAGAGAAATTTGTTTATGAAAAATCCCCATCAGAAGTTTATTGCATTGCTACTGTATGGCATTTTGCAATCACCTTCAGCTTTCGCAGTGGAATTGGTCGATATACTTCGTTATTCGCTGCAAAACGACCCGACATTACAGGAAGCTAATGCCAATACAGAGGGTGCCTATAATGACATGAAAGCCTCAAAGGCCGGGCATTACCCGACTTTTTCTTTAACAGGGCAAAATGTTTTGGCTCAGCGGCATACTTCAGACAATTCCAAAATGCGCGATGATTTAGGGATTAAATCGCGCTTGAATTTGTATGCTTGGGGCGGTATTCAGGCTGCTGTCGAACGCGACAAGCATAAAATGGCGTATTACCAATATAAATATTATGAGACCCGAGAGGAGTTAGCCAATACAATCAGTACGCTTTATCTGACTGCATTACGTGCGAAAGAGTCAATAGCGATTGCTAAGAGAAACATCAAACGCCATGAAAAATTTTTGGCTGACTTACGTATTATTAGTAAATATGATCCAGGTCGCCGTTCGGAAAAGACGCAAGCAGAATCGCGCTATTTGCAGGCTTTGTCTAATGAAGCTAATTTACAAAAAACTTTATCGGTAGCATTAAGTAAGCTGAATAAATACAGTGCTAAGATTTTGACAGAGAAAGATATTGTCGATCCATTTGGTAAACAGAATGCGGATCAGTTGATTGCTTCTTTTGATAAGGCGCAGGCAAAAGAACATCCAAGCGTGAAAGCGCAGGAGTCAGAATACAACAGCGCATTATCTGATATTAAGGTAAACAAGGCCTCAAGATATCCCTCTATTAATTTGGAAGGCAGTGCGACGCATCGCGATAGAAGTATTGCTGTAACAATGAGTTGGGATTTTTATAACAAATCTTCTGATTATGCTGTCAAAAAAAGCCATGCGGTGGCACTGTCGGCAAAATCGCGTTCAGATGAATTGTTACGAGATATTCAAGAGCGTGCAGAAACGGCAAAAGTGGATATGAAGCAGAATGAACATCGTGCCAAAATTGCGAAACTATTGATTGCAACTCAATCCAAAGTAGCCAAAGACTATGAGCAACAGTTTTATATTGCAAATCGAACATTGTTGGATGTCTTGGGTTCGTATGCTGAACTGGCGGCAACTGAAACCAACTATGTTGAGGCGCAAAACGACTACCGTGATGCAGCAGTTGCGTATCTGCTTGCCAAAGCTAGTTTGGCCAAGTGGGCTAAAGTGCCAGATTTTAATGCAAACGGCCGTTTTTGATTTGTCGTTATTTTGTAGATAGATTTTATGAATTCAATTATTAAACATTTAGCCATTGCAACAAAATTGCTTAATCAACCTGTTGCAGAAGAGGCTCTTGCAGCAAACATTGCCAGAGAACGAAATTTAAATGCCAATATCCAATCGCTGAGTGAAGTTTTACGCAGTTATGGGTTTGAAAACCATATTTCCCGTCGCAAACTGATTGAGATCCCTTCACTTGCGATGCCTGTAGTCATTATTCTCCATAATGATGAAGCTGCAGTTGTCAGTGAGGTAAAAGGGCGAGGAGAAGAGCGTGTTTATGTCATCCGTTCTGGGGATGCGCCAGCGCATGAAGTCAGCCATAAAGAGCTTGAAACTCAATATTTGGGGTTTTGTTGGTTCATTAAACCCAAGTTGACTGCAGACCACCGCTCTGAGTTGCCAGAGTACCATTTGCCTAAAGCATGGTTTTGGAAAGTGATTGGACGGTTTAAAAAGTATTATTACCAAGTAATCTTAGCATCGTTCCTTATCAATATTTTGGCATTGGTCAGTTCGCTGTATGTCATGAATGTATATGACCGTGTAATTCCAAATCAAGCTTACTCTACTTTGTGGGTACTGAGTATTGGCGTATTTTTGGCGATTGTCTTTGAGTTTATCGGTAAAATGATACGTTCGCGTCTGACAGATATTGCGGGTAAAAAGGCAGATTTAATTATTAGTTCTGCGTTGTTCAGACGTGTGATGGCGTTACGTCTGATTGAGCGTCCGATTTCATCCGGTTCATATGCCAATAATTTGCGGGATTTTGAAGCTGTACGTGAATTTATGACTAGTGCTAGTTTGTTGGTTTTGGTTGATGCGCCGTTTTTGTTACTTTTCTTGTTTGTAATATTCATTATTGGTGGAAAACTTGTAATCGTACCAATCATTACCTGTATTTTGGTAATTGTAGTTTCTTTTGCGGTTCAGCCTATGTTGGCTAAACGCATTAATGAAAGTATGAAAGAAAGCTCACAACGTCAAGGTTTGGCTGTTGAGGCCGTAGAAGGTATCGAAACACTTAAAGTCAACAATGCGACTAACTGGGCACAGCAGCGTTGGGATAAGTTGAATGCGGTGACGGCAGCCAGCTCAATGAAAGTTAAAGAAATCAACGAATTTGTATCCAACTTTACCGTAGGTCTGCAGCAGCTTAATACCGTGGGTTTGGTTGTTTTAGGTACTTATTTGATTCATGACAGCGTAGTTGAGGCACGTATTACGATGGGTGCGGTGATTGCATCAGTCATCCTTTCCGGTCGTGCACTCTCTTCATTAGGCAAAATTGCCGGATTGGCTATACGCTTCCAGCAAGCGAAAAATGCGCTTCATGGTATTAATGCGATTGTTGAAAGACCGATTGAGCGTGACCCTGAGCGTGCCTATGTAACACTTGATCAAGTTCAGGGACAGCTTACTTTTGACAATGTTGTATTCAAATACAATGAAGATACACAACCTGCTATCTCCAATCTTAATCTGATCATCCACCCTGGTGAGAAAGTTGCCATTTTAGGACGGATTGGTAGCGGTAAAAGTACTTTATTAAAATTGGCCAGTGGCCTGTATGATCCGACAGGCGGCAATATTTTGCTGGATAACGTGGACATCCGCCAAATTGATCCGAATTTTCTGCGTGATAAAGTTGCTTTGCTGAATCAATCTCCAAGATTATTCCTCGGTACATTGCGAGAGAACTTGGACTTGGGCCGTATGAATGGGTATTCAACTGATCAGGAATTGCTGGGGGCATTGCACAATTTCCATTTGGATCAGCTTGTTCGTAATCATCCTAAAGGTTTGGATATGCCTTTGGGTGAAGATGGTTTAGGACTTTCGGGTGGACAAAAACAAATTGTATCGTTGGCACGTTTGACGCTTTCTCACCCTCGCGTAGTATTGTTGGATGAACCAACAACTGGTTTGGATGAACAGACAGAGCGTCAGGCCTTGGGTGTCTTGGCTCAATGGGCGCATGATAAAACCGTTGTTGTTGTTACACACCGTTTACAAGTTCTACCTATGGTTAATCGCGTTGTGGTGGTTGATAACGGCCGCGTCATTATCGACGGGCCTCGCGATGCAGTGATTGCAAAATTGCGTGAGAACGAAGAACATCAAGCCCAAGCAGTACAGGCACAAGCTCAAAAAGCGGCACAGGTTGCAGCTGAAAAAAAAGAAGGAAAAGGGAAATAATATGTCAAATCAGCAACCGGAACATATCGATCAAGAAGATTTAAAGTTGATTAACGATTTGAGTGCAGCTTTACAGTCTGAAAAACATACAGGTTATTTTGCAGTTATCAGTTTGTTTCTGTCTTTTGTCATTGTTTTTATTGTATGGGCTTATTTCAGTCCGCTTGAAGAAGTGGCACAAGGACAGGGAAGGATTATTCCGAGTAGTCGTGAACAGATTGTGCAGAGCTTAGACCCAGGAACTGTTCAAGAAATGTTGGTTAAAGAAGGTGATACTGTTGAAAAAGGGCAAGTCCTCTTGAAGCTGGACGATACTAGAAGTTCGGCCATTTTGCGCGAAAGTCAGGCAAAAGTAGAAAATTTGGAAGCAATGGCTGCCCGTCTGAAAGCTGAAGCCTACAATAGTAAATTGACTTTTCCTGAAGGCATTTCTTCTGAGTTGAAAAAACGTGAAGAAGCTGCCTATATTTCTCGACGTAAGGCAATGGAAGAGCAAGTTTCCGGTTTGCGGCAAAGTAAGGCGGCTTTGGACAAACAGATTTCAATTGTCAGTCCTATGGTTCAAAGAGGTGTTATGTCTCAGGTTGAGCTATTGCGTATGCAACGTGATTCACAGGATTTGGCTGTACAAATCACTGAGCGCCAAAACCGTTATACGACAGATGCAAGTAACGAATTGGTTAAAACCGAAGCTGAGCTTGCACAAGCTAAGGAAAACATGGCCATGCGTGCTGACCCGGTTGATCGTTCACAAATTCGTGCACCGATGAAAGGTATTGTGAAAAATATCCGTATCAATACTATTGGTGGTGTGGTTAATGCTGGACAGGATATTTTAGAAATTGTACCAATTGAGGATAACCTTTTGGTTGAAGCCTATATCCGCCCGAATGACGTGGCCTTCATTCGACCAGGGTTACCTGCTGTAGTGAAATTAACGGCTTATGATTATGCTATTTATGGCGGTCTGGAGGGCAAAGTTATTTTGATTAGTCCGGATACATTGAGTGATGAGAAACGCAATACCGGTGATTTGAAATTGAATATGAATAATGTATATTACCGCATTTTGGTTCAAACTTCTGGCAGCAAACTATTGGATAAGGATGGAAAAGAAATGCCAATTATTCCAGGTATGGTGGCAACAGTTGACGTGAAAACTGGTGAGAAAACTGTATTCCAATACTTGATCAAACCGATTACTAGAATGAAGCAGGCATTGCGAGAACGCTAGAAGAAAAAGCAGTATGCTATGCATACTGCTTTTTTATTGGGTAAAAGGATATTAATAGGTTTAAAACCTTACCTGCGTCTGCAACTGCCTACGATAAACCAATACGGCAGCAGTCAGCGTGGCAAAAGAGAATGCAGACAATAAAAGCAGATAACGGCCGATTCCATCCAAGCCGCTGCGGTTGAGCAGCAATTCCTGAAAAGCCTTCAAGCCCCAAGCCATTGGGGAAATCCAAGTGAATTGCTGCATGGTTTCGGGCATGACGTGGGCGGGTACCATAATGCCGCCGATTGCCGCCATCAGGATAATGCCACCGCCACCGAGGACGACGGCGTGTTCGGTGGATTTGGCGCAGACGCTGATTAACAGTGCGTAGCCAAGTGCGGCGGCGCTGACGGCGGCGGACAGTAGCGCGTAGGGAACAAGGCTGCCGTTGAGTATGAGGGCGGGCACGCCGATTTCGGGCAGCAGGTAGCGGCCGAGCAACAGCATTCCGACAAACTGAAGCTGGTTAATCAGGAAATAGGGGATAAGTTTCGCAGCAATCAGGCCGGATGCGGAGGCGCGGGCGAGACGTAAGCGGGTAATGGTGTTGTTCTGGCGTTCCAGCGCCATGACGTTCGATAGCGGTATCATAATGAAAAACATACCGAAAATCAGCCATGCGGGGACGCTGTGCTGTACGGCGTTGGGTTTTTCCACTGTGCCGCTGCCTGCGCTCAGGTAATGTTCTTCCAGCATTTTCTTATCTAAAAAGCTGCGCACGGCGGCAAATTGTTCGTCGTTTTTTTCATCCACTTTTTTCTGGATGTCTTTGCGGATGGCGCGGGGCAGTTTTTTATTGTCGATTTTGATGCCGTCGTTGTTGTCGAAATAAGCGTCCAGCCGCGTTTCAGTGTAGTGCTGCTGCAAAACGCCTTTGACAGCCGCCAGCCATGAAGGCTCGGTATCGGGCGGTACATAGATTTGCAGGGCTTTGTCGTCGGCGATTTTGCCGGAAGCGGCATTCGGGTTGTACAGCACCAGTTGGAAACGTTTGTCGTGCAGGCCGTTTTGCGCGTCGGTCAGTTTTTCAGACGGCATCAGTGTGACATGGATTTGTTCTTTTTCCAGCGCAGCGGCCAGCGCGGTATTGATACTATCGTTTGCTATGCCAACCAGCGCGATACGGCTGTCGGTGTGCGGATCTTGGTCGCGGCTCAGCGCCAACGACATAATCAGCATGAAGGCGATGGGCATCACAAACAACACGGCCAAACCGTGCAGGTCGCGGCAGAGCAGTTTGAGTTCTTTGAGGAGGGAGGAAATCGTCATTGTGGATTTTGCTTATCTGTTGCCGGTTCGTCTTTGCGCAGGAAATCAAGGTAAAACGTTTCCAGCGAACCGTGTCCCTGCTGGAAGTAGCGGATTTGCGCGCCGCTTTGTTGCAGGGCGGCGTAAACGGCGGCGGCATCGTGCGCCGTTTCCATCATGCCGCGGCTGTCCACTTGCTTTGCACCCAAGGCGGCCATCGTTTGAGGCGGCAGCGGCGGTTCGACGGTAAAGCGCACGACACCTGTTTGCGTACTTAAAAGCTCGTCCAAACCGCCGTGGTACACCAGCTTGCCGTGCTGCAGCAGTGCGATTTTGTCGCAAAGCTGCTCAATTTCCGACAGATAGTGTGAGGTATAAACCACGGTTACTCCCTGCCGTGTCAAATCCGCCACGCTGTCGAGGATAAAGCGGCGCGACTGAGGGTCGATGCCGACCGTGATTTCGTCGAGGAACACTAGTTGCGGCGTGTTAATCAGGCCGATAGCAAAATTCAGACGACGTTTAAGCCCGCCCGAAAGATGCTTCGCCGCCTTGTTTTTGTGGGCGGTCAGGTCGGTCTGTTCCAACAGCGCGTTCAGACGACCCTTGTCATGCACTTTATAAAGCGAGGCAAAAAACAGCAGGTTGTCCCACACAGAAAGCTGAGGATAAAACGCAAAATCCTGCGGCACCAAACCGATTTTCTGCCGTTCGCTGCGGCTCAACAGGCGCAACGGCTTGCCGTCAAACAAAATCTCGCCCTGCCGTACTTCCTGCAAGCCGGCCAAAAGCGACATCAGCGTCGTTTTCCCCGCACCGTTGTGGCCGAGCAGCCCCAAACATTCGCCGTCGGCAATATCGAACGACACATTGTCCAGTGCGGCAGTTTCGGCTTTGGGATAACGGTGGGAGAGGGATTGGATGTGAATCATGGTTTCAGACGGCCTTAGTATGGATGGAGCATAGTGAAATCATTGACAAAGGCGGCATTAGGTCATCTGTGTACAAACGGGCACAGAAAATTTCTCGCTACCGCATAACCCCATTATTTCAATAATCCCCGCCATAACGCTTCTTCATCATCCGCAATTTTGCGCAGAAATTCAGCGATGTTGCGGCAGCCGTTTTCAGACGGCTTTTTGCACTGCTTCACGCACATGGCTGCGAATTGACGCCATTGGTCGCCGATGGAGGTCATTTGTTCCGAGGCCGTCTGAAACGCAGATTCGTTGCAGATATGGGCGGCTTGTTCGAGGAAGTAGGCGTAGATATAGCGGAAACCTGCGCCGCCGGTACCGATTTCTTCCTGCATCCGCACCAAATGGCCGAGAAACAGTTTTTGGTATTTGTCGTTTTGTTTGGCAGGCAGGGATTCGATTTTTTTGGCCAGCGTACGGATGCCTTTTACGCCGATAAAAAAGACTGGCGCGAGCATATGTTTGGCGTTTTTGCGTATGGCCTTGCGGATAATGGCGGGCAAGTCTGCCATGATTTTTTCAGACGGCCTGTTGTCTTCCAAGGTGTACATCATGCCTTTTGCCGCCAATATGCCTTTGGCGAAGCGCGCACGCTGCAAATCTTCGGCGGCGCAGCGTTGTACGTTTTCAAATACGGGGTCGCTGATGAGGTAGTCGTTGTCGTCTTTGCCGTATACCAAAAGATTGTGTGCGTTAAAATGGAAACGCATTTGCGGCGGGAAGTAGGGCAGCCAGAAGACGGAGGTTTGCAAACCGGCCAGTTTGCCTGAGGACAGCGCGGCATCCAATGCGGCTTGTCCGCTTTGTGCGTCGGAAAATTTGCGGACGGATAATTTCAGCCCCAATGCTTTGCAGGTGTTTTTGATGATGCTGCGCGGCGCGGTACGGTAGGAAACCAGCGGCATGCCGTTTAATTTGATCAGCGGCATCCAGACAAATGTCAGCGCGTGGGCAATGCCGAAAATCATGGCTTCGTCTAAATTGTGGCCATGGTATTTGAGCAGGGTGGACATCACACCGCTTTCGCAATGGGCGGTATGTTGGTGTGGAAATTCTTGTATGGTCATAAAGTTATTGGTTTTCGTGCAATGTTTTCAGACGGCTTGAAGCGGTCGGAATGGGTTTGTTGTTTTAGAAATCAGCGGGCTTCTTTAGCCGCTTCCTGCTCGGCTTTGTGGCGGCGCAGAAATTCGATGGCGGCGGCTTTTTCGGCTTCGTTGCCGTATTTGGCATCACGTTGGGCGCGGCGCAGTTCGGCGCGTTCTTTGGCTTCTTCGATTTGGCGCGCTTTGAAGTCTTCGCGGTTGTCTGAGGAGACGAGTTTGTCCTGTTGCAATTGCGCTTTTGCCATGGCTTTGGCAATCAAATCCATGGGGTTGAATGCGGCGCTTGGTGCGGCTGTTTGGGCTTGTGCCTGTGCGGCCTGTTTGGCTTTGACGGCGGCTTCGCGTTGCGCCAGTAGGGCTTTGCGTTCGGCATCATCGCGCTGTTTGCGCGCGGTATGGCGTTCAAAACGGCTTTGCGCGTGTTCGGCGGCGGCAAAGCGCGGTTCGGCAGAGGTGCTGAAACGGCGTGCGGACGGCAGGAAGGGCTGCGATACGGGAACCATGTCGATGCAGTCGACGGGGCAGGGGGTAACGCACAAGCCGCAGCCGGTGCATTCGTCGCTGATGACGGTGTGCATCAGTTTGGACGCGCCCATAATGGCATCGACAGGGCAGGCGCGGATACAGGCGGTACAGCCGATGCAGACGGCTTCGTCAATCAGGGCTACGGCTTTGATTTGTGTTTTTGCCGGGGCGAGGTAGGGTTTGCCCAACAGGTCGGCAATATCTTTCATGACGGTTTCCCCACCCGGCGCGCACAGGTTTACCGGCGCTTCTCTTGCCGACAGGGCGCGCGCATAGGGTAAGCAGCCTTCATAGCCGCACTCACGACATTGGGTTTGCGGCAACAGGCGGCTGATGCTTTGGATGGGAATGGTCATCATGGATAGTCAAAATCGAAAAGGCGCATTATATCAGATTGTTGCGTTTATTTTGGCGAAACCCGCTTTGCTTATTTTAGCGAAACTCTCTACGCTCGTTTTAACGAAACGCGCTACGCTTGTTTTAGCGAAACTCGCTACGCTCGTTTTCAGACGGCCTGAGTCGGGTTTGCGTTATAATTTTGAAATGGATTTATTCGGGTAATTAAGAATGACGGCTACACTTTGCCCCTGTCAGTCGGGGCGTGTTTATATGGAATGTTGCGCACCGTTTCATGCGCGTGAGGCGGCGGCCTCGACGGCGGAAGAGTTGATGCGTTCGCGTTACAGCGCGTATGTTTTGCAGGAAATCGACTATATCGTGGACACGACTGCCCCTGCGCAGCAGAATTTGTTGGACAAGCAGGATTTGGCGGCATGGAGTAGGCAGACTCAGTGGTCGGGATTGAAGGTTATCCGTCATGTGCCGTTTGGTAAGCTGCATGCTTTGGTCGAGTTTGAGGCGTATTTTGAAGAGAACGGGCAAACCGAGTGCCATCATGAATTGTCGGCGTTTGTGAAAATAGACGGGCGTTGGTACTTTATTGATCCGACCGTTGCTTTGCCGACGATGAAACAGCCTTGTTTGTGCGGTTCGGGCAAAAAGTTTAAGGCGTGTTGCGGACAGTTTTTCAAATAGTAGTGTAAACAGGCCGTCTGAATGTTCAGACGGCCTGAGCTGTTTTTGCAGATAAAAAAAACCATTCATACTAAGGGAGAAGTATGAATGGCCAATACATTGCGGGAAAACGTCTTACTTGCTGCACCGCCCAAAAGGGATGAAAGAGCGGTGTTGTGTCAGCGATTAATATTCTACCGTTTTTAGTATTAAATGCTGTTAAGAAGTGAAATAATTTCAATAAGTTGCAAGATAATCGTGATTTTTTGAAGATAAACGGTATTTTTACTGATTTTCTCGAATCCATTTCACCCATTGCTGAAACAGCTCGGGTTGCAATGCGGCGATGACGGAACGCTTGAATACATGTTCGCCGCTCCAAAAATCGTCGCCTTCCAAAGTGGTCAGGCAGCCGCCGGCTTCTTCAAAAATTAATGCGCCGGCAGCGTAGTCCCACAGCTTTTGTCCGCCATGGATGTAAATATCGTAGCGGCCGCTGGCAAGGTAGCACCAATCGAGCGTGCTGCTGCCCATGCTGCGGATTGTGCCGAATGGGGCAAGGGTATTCATGCGGCTGGCGAGTTTGCCCGAACGCAGGTATTTGATTTCTACGCCGGCAATGGATTCGTTGAGTTTTTTGTTTTCCGAACGCAGCGGCAGCGGCGTGCCGTTGAGAAATGCGCCTTTACCGCGTTCGGCATAGAAACATTCGCCGCTGACCGGATTGTAAATCACGCCCAATTCGGCGTGACCGTTTTTAACCAGCGCGACGGATACGGCAAAATGCGGCAAACCGTTGACGAAGTTGTTTGTGCCGTCGATAGGGTCGACAATCCACAGGCCGTCTGAATGTTCGTTCCACAAACGGGTTTGCTCCTGAACGCTCATCTCCTCGCCCAGCATCGGACAATCCTCCAATAAGGGCAGGGCGGCGGCAAAAGCGGTTTGCGCGGCCAAATCTGCTTCACTCAAAACTGAGCCGTCTTCCTTGCGTCGTGACGGCGTGTTCAGAAAACGCGGCATGACTTCGGTTTGGGCGATGTGGCGGACGACTTTCTGTAAACGATATAGCACGGCGTATCCTTGTTTTTTGCAGTTTTGCGTGACAGTGGATTAAAATTCGGAAAGTTTTCAAATTATAGTGGATGAAATCGAAATCAGGCAGACAAGAGTATGTCGCCGTGTTTCAACTTCGTTCACGAAAGTTCAAATTATATACATGAATAAAGCAGGAAACCATGCCCCGATTTTATGTTGATTTTGCCTTAAGCCCCGACAGCGTGGTCGAATTGCCCGATAATGTGGTGCGCCATCTGAATGTATTGCGCGTGAAAAACACGGAAGAAATCGTGTTGTTCAACGGCAATGGCAAGGCATATCCGGCTTTGCCCGAAGTTTTGGAAAAACGCCGCGCCAGCGTGCGGATTTTGCGGGAAGAGGCAACGGACAACGAATCGCCGCTGAACATTACGTTGGTACAGGCGGTATCCGCCGCCGAGCGCATGGATTTCACTTTGCAGAAAAGCGTGGAGTTGGGCGTGGCAGAAATTCGCCCGGTCATCAGCGAACGCTGTGTCGTCCGCTTGAGCGGCGAACGCGCTGAAAAGCGGGTGGCGCGTTGGCAGGAAATCGTCGTTTCGGCGTGTGAACAAAGCGGCCGCAATATTGTGCCGAAGGTTTTACCGCTGACGACTTATGCACAGGCTCTGCAACAGTTGCCGCAGGAAACGACCAAACTGTTAATGAGTTTGAACCGCGCACAAAAACTGAGCGATATTCGGCCGCAATCCGGCAAAGTCGTGTTTATGGTCGGCCCAGAAGGCGGCTGGACGGAGAAGGAAGAGCAACAGGCATTTGATGCCGGTTTTCAATCCGTTACGCTTGGCAAACGGGTGTTGCGTACCGAAACCGCCTCACTTGCGGCCATTGCCGCCATGCAGACACTTTGGGGCGATTTTGCATAAAGTTCAGGCCGTCTGAAAGCGAGCGTAGCGAGTTTCGCTAAAACGAGCGTAGCAGGTTTATCTAAAACAAGCTGTTGCTTCATGAGATCAAAATGGGAGTTTAAAAAATGTCTTACACCTTTACACTGGCCGAGCACGAGCTGGAAGCGGAATTGAAAAAGCTAATCGTGCAAGAGGCCGATAAGGCCGACGATGTGGATATGGATGATTTCACCGACGATGCACTTTTGTTTGGCGATGGCAGTCCGGTCGGTTTGGATTCGCTTGATGCGCTGCAAATCAGCGTTGCCTTGCAACAGTATTTCCAAGTGCGTCTGCAGGGCGACCGGATGGTGCGCAAACATATGATGTGCGTACGCGATTTGGCGGCGTTTATCCGTGCGGAGCATGGCGCGTGAGTTGGGTTTGCGGTACGGCGGCCACTTCTGCCTTGAATCCGCAAACGGATTTCAGACGACCTGATGCGGTGTCTTATACGTTTTTAAACCAACCGCAGCAGGCTGCTTATTTTCGTGCATTCGCCGGCGACAGTTTGGGGCGGAAGGAATTTGCGGATATCGCCGAACAACATTTGCGCCGAGCCGCCGAAAATGCAGGCTGGCCGTCTGAAAGCTGGCACGATACGCCGGTGTTTATCGGTTCCAGTTCCTATTCCATCTCCGAATATGAAAACCGCCATTTTGCGGGTAATAGGGCGGTAGAGGAACACAATCTGCTTTATCTTGCCGAAGATTTGCGCCGGCGT
Source organism: Neisseria sp. P0001.S007 (assembly GCF_051963655.1). NCBI lineage: Bacteria > Pseudomonadati > Pseudomonadota > Betaproteobacteria > Neisseriales > Neisseriaceae > Neisseria > Neisseria sp. P0001.S007. The sequence continues at coordinate 15,628 of NZ_JBQCUB010000004.1, forward strand.
AGCGGTAATCGGCAGATTTTCAGTTTCGCTACTGCCTGCACTTCATCTGCCCATGCGCTGATTCAGGCGGATAATTGTTTGCGCGGCGGGGCGGAGCGCGCCTTTGTGCTTGGTATTGAAAACCTCAACCGGCTGACTTTGCTGCATTTTCACAGCTTGGGTTTGCTGGCCGAGCAGTATCGGCCTTTTGGCGGAAATGGTTTGATTTTAGGCGAAGGTGTTGCCGCGCTTGCTTTATCTTCCGCTGCTCCCGAATCTTCTTCAGGCCGTCTGAAACTTATCGGACACGCCGCCAATACAGGCAATGACCTGATTCAAAGCGATGGCCAAGCACAAGAGCAGGTGATGCGACGCGCTTTGGGTGTTGCAGGCATCGCTCCTGAAAGCATTGCGGTCGTTAAAACACACGGCATCGGCACGGCTGACAGCGATGCCGCCGAATTGGCCGCACTGGAAAATATATTCGGTACACTGCCCCCTTTGATGGCATTCAAGCCGCAAATCGGACACACGCTTGGCGCAACGGCAGCCCTTGAAACAGCCCTGCTTTTATCCGCTTTAAAACAAGGTGGAAGCAGCGATTATCAGGGGTGGAAAATTCGTTTTTCCGAATGCGCGGCTTCACAAAAAGGCGGTTTTTTTTGTTTGGCCAATCAATTTGGTTTTGGCGGCAGCAACACATCTTTGGTATGGCAATGGCAACCGTAAATTCTAATATCCGTATTACTGCCACTGTGCGTTTTGATACTGACGCCGGCACCAGCGGCAAAATCCTCAAACAAACCTTAAAGCAGCAAAGCGGTATAGATACCCGCCGCCTCAGCCGTTTGAGTTTGATTGCCGCGCTTGGTGCAGGGCAACTGAAGGAACAAAGCGAAATCTGCTCTGATTGCGCTGTTTTTCTCGGTACGCCGTTTTCTTCGCCATCCGTGTTTGAAAAAATGGCAGACAATGTGCTGAACCATCACGCCGCGATGCCGTTTGACTTTATTGCCAACCTGCACAACTCCCCCGTTTTTCATGCCGCGCAAGCTTTAGGCACGCATGGTGCAACTTTGGTCGTTGTTGCCGACAATAATATGGATACTTGCTTTCATCCATTATTACTGGCGATGCAATCTGTGCAAAATGGCGGACAAGCTGCGGTTGGTTGGGCATATGAACATCAAGCAGTCCGTGCCGATACCCATGAAGGCAGTATTTGGATTTTGCTTGAAAACGGTGCAGAGCAGGGTGTTCCCGTTGTGTTGAATGATGAAGGTACTCAGACTGATAGGCCGTCTGAAAAGCCGCAATATTATTGGCAAAATATCGCCGATTGGCTAGAAGCAGTAATGGCGCACGAGGGTAGGGATGTGAAGAAATATACTTTGGCGTGATGGGGAAAATGATTTTAGAGAATGAGTTTGTTTGTTGAAGTAAATAGGTTATAAGCCATTAAAAAGGCCGTCTGAAAATATTTTCAGACGGCCTTTTGTATAAAAACCAATCAACGAGACATCTCACCTTGAATAGCGCGGATATTCGCTTGACGGGCGTTGATGGTACGGGTCAGTTGTTGGATTTTAATTTGATCGCCTTTTTGTTTGGCCGCATTCAGCTGTGTTTGAAGGCGGATGATAGCGGTCTGTTCGTTGCGAATTTCCCCTTGTAATACCTGTTTACGTGTTTCTTTAGGTTTGGGTTGTGGTGCAGCAATGGTTGCAGGAATGGTACGAATCGGTGCTTTGCGGCGGATGTCTTGCTGGCTATTTTGCTTGGCCTGGCGTTTCTGTATGCTGTTGCGTAGGAGGATATTCAGACGCGGATTAGCAGCTGCGGCAGTATTGGTAACGCCACCGATCGGACCATTTAGCAGAATTTTGATGTCGTTATCGACATCTTTATCGCTGAAGAGTGCATCAGTGGTTGGTCCATATGCTTTGGGCAATGGGGTTTTGGTAGGCTTCGTTGGAGTTGCTGCCGCTGGTATGGGTTCGGTCGGCTTGACCGAGTCTGTCAGTGCGAAAATCTCGGTTGTAGATCCTGTTAATATATTGGTTTTGTCGGACGATGCAGAAGAGTTTTCAGCGTTAAGTGGTTTGGTTACTGTTTTTTTAATATTGGTTGTGCGGTTTATCGATGTTTTGGAAACAGTTTGTTCTGTGTGTGTAACTTCAGTTTTGGCCGGTTCTTCGGCCGTTGTACTTTTTGCTGTCTTGTTGTCCAATGGCTCCAAATCTAGAGAATGATTCAGGAATTGGGTGGTGGTAGCTTGGTCAGTGTGCACGTTCGGGGCGGCGAGAGTTTGGGTAGATGTCTGCTCAGTATGAGGAGAGAAAAAGCTATCCGATCTATGACTTTCCTGAGGGGTAGTTTGTGTCTGAGCGATAGGTGCAGAGGGGTATATTTGAACAACAGGTGTGGTATTGAATATGGCGAAAGTATTAACGGGATATTGCTTGGTTTCAACAGGAGCTATTGCCGTTTGTGTTTCTATAACAGGAACATAGTGATCAGCTGTTGATCTAGTAGTTTTTTGGTTTGTTACTCCTGTTTTATCGAAAATGTTCTGTGTTCCAACCAATTTCGGATCTGTTTGTTGCTCTGTAAGAGTCGAATTCAAATTTAGCTGCTCAGCGTTTGTTTGAAATACATTTGTTTCTACTGGACTGTACGAATCGGTAACGCGGCAGGTATTGTTGATCTGGTGTGAGGTATAAACGGTGATGCCTTCAACATTGCAGACATACTCGGCAGCATTAGCGGCGGCGGGGAGGGTCAGGCTGAGGGCAATGGCGGTTTTGCAGAAAAACGGTTTCATAAAGGCAATAGAATCAGGTTGTTTGTTTAAAGTGTAATTATACTATGTACACTGTCAGCATCCGCCAACTTATTTTTAGGCAGTGTAAAACTGTGGCTGAAAGGTTGAAAATTGGAATAAAAGGTTTTAGGCCGTCTGAAACTTGTCATATAGAGTTTCAGACGGCCTTTGCTGTCATGGCGGATTAAGCGTTCAACAGACTTTCGTCCAATGTCAGCTCGTCGTTTTTATTGACGGCGACTTTGCGTGCCAAAACGTTTTGGGCGATTTCGTGTGCTTCGGCAAGCGAGTGCATCAGGTAAGTACCGCATTGGTATTCGTTCAGCTCGGGGATTTTGCTTTGGTCTTGAACGGTCAAAACATCCTGCATTGAAGCAAGCCATGCGTCGGCTACTTTTTGCTCGTCAGGCGTGCCGATGAGGCTCATGTAGAAACCGGTACGGCAGCCCATTGGGGAAATATCGATGATTTCAACGCCGTTGCCGTTTAAGTGGTCACGCATAAAGCCTGCGAACAGGTGCTCCAGCGTGTGAATGCCTTTTTCAGGCAGGATTTCTTTGTTGGGAATGCAGAAACGCAGGTCAAACACGGTAATGGTGTCGCCTTTGGGCGTGGTCATGGTTTTTGCCACGCGTACGGCAGGGGCATGCATACGGGTGTGGTCAACTTTGAAACTGTCTAGTAGGGGCATTTGGGTGTCCTTTGAGGTAAATAGATTTTTAGCTAGGGATATTTGAAGACTGAATCACAATTCCGCAATCTCAACTGCTTCGCCCGAAGCCGCGCTCAGTGCTTCGTTTAAAACGTCGTAGAAATCGCGGCTGTCGCGTGTTGCCAGCCATTTGCCGTTTTGCTCGGCGAAATGGTAGCCGCCGCTTTTGGCGGCAATCCACAATTCTTGGTTGGGCGTGTGGCGGTTGACGATGATTTGCGTGCCGTCTTCGGCTTCGATGGTCAGTACGTTTCCGGCAAACTGGCAGTCGAAATCCCAGCCGTTTTCGTCGATTTGGTCTTCGATGTGTTCGAACAATTCTTCGCTCATGCGGATGAATTCGCTTTCGGTCATCATGGCTTTTTGTGTGGTTTTTGTTTAAGATACCGAATCTTGCCACATTCGTAATGATGAAGAAAGTTTTACTGATGAAATACGGCGTATTTTTTGCAGCGGCAACGGCTCTGCTGCTTTCTGCCTGCGGTTACAAAGGCGATCTCTACCTGCCCAAAGAAGGCGACAAGGCGCGCTTCGGCGTGATTCAGACCGGCTTGAAATTCGATACGGCTAAAGAGCCGACCACTCAAACTAACGATTAAAAAAGACTTCATAAACATGACCTTATCCTGCGAACAAATCCCTTATTCCCACCTTGCAGAGGAATTCGGCACGCCGCTTTATGTGTACAGCAAATCTGCGCTGACCGAGGCGTTTGAAAACTACCAAACCGCATTTGCCGCTTTAAATCCGCTTGTCTGCTATGCAGTGAAAGCGAATGGCAACCTGAGCATCATCAAGCACTTTGCTTCTTTGGGGAGTGGTTTTGACATTGTGTCCGGCGGCGAGTTGGCGCGTGTTTTAGCGGCAGGAGGCGATGCGGCGAAAACGATTTTTTCCGGTGTGGGCAAGAGTGAAGCAGAAATTGAATTCGCACTGAATGCAGGCGTGAAATGCTTCAATATGGAGAGCATTCCCGAAATCGACCGTATTCAGAAAGTTGCCGCGCGTTTGGGTAAGGTCGCTCCGGTTTCCCTGCGCGTTAACCCCGATGTCGATGCCAAAACCCACCCTTATATCTCCACCGGTTTGAAAGCCAATAAATTCGGTATTGCTTATGCCGATGCGCTTGAGGCCTATCGTCATGCTTCCCGACAAAGCCATTTGAAAATCGTCGGTATCGACTGTCATATCGGCTCGCAACTGACCGACCTCAGCCCGCTGGTCGAAGCCTGCGAACGTATCTTGGCCTTGGTCGACCAACTGGCAGACGAAGGCATTGTGTTGGAACACTTGGACTTGGGCGGCGGTGTCGGTATTGTTTACCAAGACGAAAATGTGCCTGATTTGGGTGCGTATGCCCAAGCCGTTCAAAAACTGATGGGTACACGCCGTCTGAAACTGGTCCTCGAGCCAGGTCGTAGTTTGGTTGGCAATGCAGGTGCGTTGTTGACGCGCGTTGAATTTGTCAAACATGGCGAAGAGAAAAACTTTGTGATGGTCGATGCGGCGATGAACGATTTGATGCGTCCGGCGCTTTATGATGCCTATCATCACATCGAAGCGGTCGAAACCAAAGACATTGAGCCTTTGACGGCCAATATCGTTGGCCCGATTTGCGAAACCGGCGACTTTCTCGGCAAAGACCGCACCATCGCCTGCGAAGAAGGAGATTTGCTGCTTATCCGCAGCGCCGGTGCGTATGGCTCAAGCATGGCGAGTAACTACAACACGCGCAACCGTGCGGCGGAAGTATTGGTTGACGGCAGCGGATACAAACTTATCCGCCAACGTGAAACCGTCGAGCAGCAAATGGCCAACGAATTGGCTTGTTTGTAAGGTTTGATTGTTTAAAAGGCCGTCTGAAAGCTTGATTGACTTTCAGACGGCCTTTGTTATGAAAGAAAAGGGCATGTATCAAACACGCCCTTTTTTAGCTAATCAATAATGCGGCGGAATCTCGTCGCGTAGGCTGTACGGTTCGCGTTCGCCGTTTGCGCCTTTGTCCTGCATCCGTTGATACAGAAGCCGTAGCTGGCCTTGTTGCAAATCCAAAGCCTGCTGCATCTTGGCGATGGTGTCGTTCAGGCTGCCGATTAAATCTTCCTGCAAGGCCGTCTGAATTTCCAGCTCCGTGACGCGGTGTTCCAATTCCTGAATATCGCTCATATTACAGCACCATCGCGGCAATCCAGCCGGCAGCCATCAGCGGGATATTGTAGTGGATAAAAGTCGGGATAACCGAATCGCGGATGTGGTCGTGTTGACCGTCGGCGTTCAGACCCATGGTCGGGCCGAGCGTCGAGTCGGAAGCAGGGGAGCCTGCATCGCCCAGCGCACCAGCCGTGCCGACGATGGCCACGGTAGCCATTGGGGAGAAGCCCAAGCTGATGCACAAAGGCACATAAATTGCGGTAATAATCGGCAAAGTGGAGAAAGACGAACCGATGCCCATGGTTACCAGCAGGCCGACAAACAGCATGGTAAAGGCGGCCATGCCTTTATTGCTTCCGAACAAAGCCATGCTGCGTTCGACCAAAGGCTGAATGTCACCGGTCGCGTTCATGACGGCGGCGAAACCTTGTGCCGCAATCATAATAAAGCCGACCATGGCCATCATTTTGATGCCTTCGCCGAACACATCGCTGGCGGCGGAACGGTTCATCACGCCCAACATCATAAACACGGCAAAGCCCAACATCGCGCCCAATACCAATGAGTTTTCATACAAAAGCTGAATGGCAAAGCACACGGCAATCGCTACGGCCGCCACCAAGCTGCGATAGGTTGACGGCTCTTGCTGCTGCACCGCTTCACGATTGTCTTCCGTATCGGCGGCGTTGTTTTGATAAATGCGCGGCTTGCGGTAGTGCAAAAAGGCCAGCAGTAAGCCGGACACCATGCCCAAAGCCGGAATCGCCATTGCGTGCATCACATTGATGTTGCCGGTGTCCATGCCTGCCGAGCGGATATTGCCCAACATGATGTCGTTCAAGAAGATGGCGCCGAAACCGTAAGGCAGGAACATATAAGTCGTTACCAAGCCAAACGTAATCACGCAGGCCACCAGGCGGCGGTCGAGTTTCAAACGGTTGAACACCAACAGCAGCGGCGGAATAATCATCGGGATAAACGCAATATGAATCGGCACAACGTTTTGGCTCATCACGCCCATGCACAAAATAATCGCCAGCAGCATCCATTTGACCGCGCCTTCGCCTTTCGCATTGCCTTCGCCGCCGTTGAGCTTGCGGATAATCACGCCGGCGAGCTGTTGCGGCAGGCCGGAATGCGTGATGGCCATGGCAAATGCGCCGAGCATGGCATAAGACAGCGCGATTTGCGCCCCGCCTTTCAGGCCTTCGTTAAAAACAGGAATAATCCCTTGCTGCACCACATCGCCGGCCGCGTTGGTTACATTCTCCAAAGGCATACCGGCCACCAAGCCGCCGACAAACGCGCCGACAGCCAAGCTGAGCACCACATGCACGCGCGATAAAGACAGCGCCAGCATGATGATGACCGCAATTACAACCGCATTCATATCGTTCTCCGTTGTTTCAGACGGCCTGTTATGTAAAAACAGGCAATCGTCTGTTTACATATTACAAATAAACATCATAACCCAAGCATGAAGCCTTTGCAAAAAACGGCAGGCCGTCTGAAAACCAAATAATCGGCTTTCAGACGGCCTGAAGTGATTTCTTGTTTCATGTTTTAATATGGTATGCGGTTTATCGCCGAGATGAATATATTCAAAAATAGCCAAAAAACACGCGCTTCCTATTCTTTGCATAGGGTACCAATGTTAAAATCGACACAATGCCCCGGTTTCAGATTTGTCACTGAAATTAAAGCATTTATTGCTAAAACCTAATTCAATCATACACAAACAAAGGAAAGAAGTGATGGATATTCTGACGCGGCTGCACAATCTGCCGCCCTCCCGCTTTCATTACAAACTTCTGGTTTTGGTCGGCATAGGTTGGCTGTTTGATGCCATGGATACAGGCTTGGTGTCGTTTGTATTGCCGGCTTTGGGCAAAGATTGGGCGCTGGCTCCGGCGCAGTTGGGTTGGATTGTCAGCATTGCCTTTGTCGGCATGGCTCTGGGTGCGGTATTCAGCGGCTGGCTGGCGGACAGGTTCGGACGGAAAACCGTTTTTGCCGGCACGATGGTGGTGTACAGCATTGCCACAGGTTTGTGCGCGCTTGCGCCTGATTTGACGGTTTTGTTGGTGTGCCGCTTTTTTGTCGGCGTCGGCTTGGGCGGCCAACTGCCCGTCGCCGTGTCGCTGGTCAGCGAATATGCACCGCCGAAAGTACGCGGCCGTTTTATTGTATTACTGGAAAGCTTTTGGGGCTTGGGCTGGCTTTCGGCCGCGCTGGTGTCTTATTTCTTTATTCCGCAAACCGGCTGGCACAGCGCATTTTTATTCGGCGCCTTGCCCCTGTTTTATGTGCCGTTGGTGTTGAAATTCGTTCCCGAATCCGTGCCTTACCTGCTTTCCCGCGGCAAAACCGATGAAGCGCACCGTTTGGTATCTGCGCTGGAAATTCAGTCGGGCATCACGCCGCCGACACAAGCCGTTGCCGCACCGGCCGCCCCGCGCGAACGCATCCGCTTCGTCCAACTTTGGCAACATCCGTTTGCACGGCGCACGCTGATGCTGTGGCTGGTTTGGTTCGGCATTGTGTTTTCGTATTACGGCATTTTTACTTGGTTGCCCAAATTGCTGGTCGAGCAGGGCAATACCGTGGTCAAAACCTTTGAATATGTGCTGGTGATGATTGTTGCGCAACTGCCCGGCTATATTGCCGCCGCGGCTTTGGTGGAGATAATCGGCCGTAAAGCAACGCTGGCAGGCTTTCTGGCCGTTTGTGCCGCGTGCGCATGGTTTTTCGGGCAAAGCACGACTGCGGCCGAAGTCATGATCTGGGGCAGCCTGATGTCCTTCTTCAACTTGGGCGCATGGGGCGTTTTGTACACCTACACCCCCGAGCTCTACCCCTTGCGCTTCCGTGCCTTCGCATCCGGCTGGGCAGGTGCCATCGGCCGCGTCGGCGGCATACTCGCGCCTATGGTGGTGGCGGCGATGGTGGGCAACAGCGGCGGCTTCGGCAATATCTTTATGATGTTTGCGCTGGTTATGCTGCTGATTGTGGCGGTAATCTTGGTATTGGGTGAGGAAACCAAAGGCCGTACGCTGGAAGACATCAGCCAATAAAAGATAGACATGAAAAAAGCCGTCTGAAAAATATTTTCAGACGGCCTTTTTCATTTATGTTTGTAATTTTAATACATCGATTTTCTGTTTTTATCTTAATTATCGAGGAAAGCGACGAAGAATAACCGTCTTTGTTTTTGTCTAGATAAAAATATTATACTTCAAAGAATTAAAATGAATAAACGATAAAATAGCCGTCTGAAAAGTTCAATCATGGTTTGTGATGTAGGTCAAAGCAAAATGTAACTAAACTACCTATAGTTATCGTAGTGAAAATTTATTGACCTTATTGCCACCTTTTATTAAGGAGATACACCATGAACGCATCAGCCGACAACGTCGTCAGCCCAGCCGTAGCCGAGGTAAACAGCCTGGTTGAAAAGGGTTTACGGGCGTTGGATGAGTTTCTTAAGTTGGATCAGGAGCAGATTGACTTTATTGTTGCCAAAGCCTCCATTGCCGCGCTGGACAAACATGGTGTGCTCGCCATGCACGCGGTGGAAGAAACGGGACGCGGCGTGTTTGAGGATAAGGCGACGAAAAACCTGTTTGCTTGCGAAAACGTCGTGCGCCGCCTGCGCGATTTGAAAACCGTGGGCGTCATCAGCGAAAACGATGTAACCGGTATTACTGAAATTGCCGATCCGGTCGGCGTGGTTTGCGGTATTGTGCCGACAACCAATCCGACTTCCACCGCCATTTTCAAATCTTTGATTGCGCTGAAAACCCGCAATCCGATTATTTTCTCGTTCCACCCGTCCGCCCAACAGTGTTCCGCCCATGCAGCGCGTATTGTGCGCGATGCGGCGATCGCGGCCGGTGCGCCGGAAAACTGTATTCAGTGGATTGAAAAGCCGTCTATGGAAGGCACTTCCGCGCTGATGAAGCATCCGGGCGTGGCAACGATTTTGGCGACCGGCGGCAATGCAATGGTGGAAGCCGCGTATTCTTGCGGCAAACCTGCGCTCGGCGTCGGGGCGGGCAACGTACCTGCTTATGTTGAAAAAACGGCGGACATCAAACAGGTGGCACACGATATTGTGATGTCAAAATCTTTCGACAACGGCATGGTGTGCGCCAGCGAGCAAGCGGTGATTGCCGATAAAGAGATTTACAAAGAGTTGGCCGAAGAGTTCAAATCTTACGGCGTGTACTTTGCCAACAAAAAAGAAAAAGCCATGCTCGAAGAATTTATCTTCGGCGTAACGGCGAATTGCGCCAGCTGCGGCGGGGCGAAACTCAATTCTGCGGTAGTGGGCAAACCGGCGGCATGGATTGCCGAACAGGCTGGGTTTAAAGTGCCTGAAAAAACCAATATCATCATCGCCGAATGCCGCGAAGTCGGCCCGAACGAGCCGCTGACCCGCGAAAAACTTTCGCCTGTTTTGGCCATGATTAAGGCAGATTCGACCGAACAAGGTTTGAAGTTTGCCGAAGAAATGGTTGCCTTTGACGGCTTGGGACACTCCGCCGCCATCCATACCGCCGACGAAGAATTGGTCAAAACGTTCGGCTCCCGCGTCAAAGCGCTGCGCGTGATTTGGAATTCGCCTTCCACCTTCGGTGGCATCGGCGACGTGTACAACGCCTTCCTGCCTTCTCTGACCCTCGGTTGCGGCTCTTACGGTAAAAACGCCGTCGGCGGCAACGTCAGCGCAGTCAATCTGTTAAACATCAAAAAAGTAGGCCGTCGGAGAAACAACATGCAATGGTTCAAAGTGCCCGCCAAAATCTATTTTGAACGCGATTCCATCCAATATCTGCAAGACATGAAAGACTGCGAAAAAGTCATGATTGTGACCGACCGTTCGATGGTTGATTTGGGCTTTGTCGATAAAATCACCCACCAACTGCATCAACGCAAAAACAAAGTGACCATCCAGCTGTTTACCGACGTCGAAGCCGATCCGAGCGTCCAAACCGTCTATAAAGGCACCGATTTGATGCGCAGCTTCCAACCCGACACCATCATCGCACTGGGCGGCGGTTCGCCAATGGACGCGGCCAAAGCCATGTGGCTCTTCTATGAGCAGCCGCAAGTCGATTTTGAAGATTTGGTGCAAAAATTCATGGACATCCGCAAACGCGCGTTCCGCTTCCCTGAATTGGGTCGTAAAGCCAAATTTATCGGCATCCCCACCACGTCGGGTACCGGCTCCGAAGTAACACCGTTTACCGTCATCAGCGACGGCGACAAAAAATATCCGATTGCCGACTACTCGCTGACACCGACCATTTCGATTGTCGATCCTGCGTTTACCATGACTGTGCCGGCAGGCGTAACCGCCGATACCGGTTTGGACGTACTGACCCACGCCGTAGAAGCATACGTTTCCGTACTGGCAAACGACTTTACAGACGGCCTTGCCCTGCAAGCCATTAAGCTCGTGTTCCAATACCTCGAACGCTCCTACAAACACGGTGCGGCCGATCCAGAAGCGCGCGAGCATATGCACAATGCCTCCACCATCGCAGGCATGGCGTTTGCCAATGCGTTCTTGGGCATAAACCACTCGATGGCACACAAAATCGGCGGCAAATATCATGTTCCGCACGGCCGTGCCAACGCCATCTTGTTGCCGCACGTCATCCGCTACAACGGCACGCGTCCGCAGAAAACCGCCACTTGGCCGAAGTACAACTACTACAAAGCCGACCTGAAATATCAGGAAATCGCCCGTACTTTAGGCCTGCCGTGCAGCACACCGGCAGAAGGCGTCGAATCCTTCGCCCGAGCCTGCCATGAGCTGGCGGTCAACGTCGGCATCAAAATGTCGTTGAAAGAGCAGGGAATCGATGAGAAAACCTTCCTCGACGGCAGAAAAGAGCTGGCCATGATGTCTTTTGAAGACCAATGCACCCCGGCCAACCCACGCCTCGCGATAGTGGCCGATATGGAAGAAATCCTGACCAAAGCCTACTACGGCGAATAAAATCGGGCAGTTAAAAAGGCCGTCTGAAACCTGAATATAGGGTTTCAGACGGCCTTTCTTTATTCGGCTAAACCTTGTTTTTATCAAAGCTAAGGTTTTCATTTGAATACGATAGTCCAAAAAATATCTTTATAACTTTGATTTAATGGTAAACCTTACGTTTAAATGAAATAAAGGTTGGAATTGAAAGCCAAAATAAAAGGCCGTCTGAAACTTGGTTTTCAGACGGCCTTTATCCGTATGGCTAAACCTTAAAAGCGGCTTAGACGACGATATTCACCAAGCGTCTGGGAACGACGATGATTTTCTTCGCAGGCTTGCCTTCCATGAATTTCACTGCGCCTTCGTTGGCAAGGGCGGCGGCTTCGAGGTCGGCTTTGGATGCGTCGGCGGCAACGGTGATTTTGCCGCGCAGTTTGCCGTTGACTTGAACCATCACTTCGATTTCGGATTTGACCAAGGCGGCTTCATCGACTGTCGGCCAGCCTGCTTCCCACAGTTTTGCGCCGTTCAATTCGCTCCACAGGGTTTCGCAGATGTGCGGCACGATGGGCCACAACAGGCGTACGGCAGCTTCCAATACTTCTTGGGCGACGGCGCGGCCTTGTTCGCCGCTAGTGTCGGTTTTGTCGTATTGGTTGAGCAGTTCCATCACGGCGGCGATGGCGGTGTTGAACTGCTGGCGGCGGCCGTAGTCGTCGCTGACTTTGGCGATGGTGGAATGCAGTTTGTGGCGCAGGTCTTTGAGTTCTTTAGACAAACCGTCTTGGCTGCCTGCAAACGCTTTGACCGCGCCGCCTTGTTTCAGGTATTCGTAAACGGTGCGCCACAGGCGGCGCAGGAAGCGGTGCGCGCCTTCGACGCCGCTGTCGCTCCATTCGAGGGACTGTTCGGGCGGTGCGGCGAACATCATGAACAGGCGGGCGGTGTCCGCGCCGTAGGCGTTAATCAGTTCTTGCGGATCGACGCCGTTGTTTTTGGACTTGGACATTTTTTCCGTGCCGCTGATGACGACGGGCAGGCCGTCGGCTTTGAGGACGGCGGAAACGGGGCGGCCTTTGTCGTCGAAAGTCAATTCGACATCGGCGGGATTGATCCAGTCTTTGCCGCCGTTGGCGTTTTCACGGTAGTAGGTTTCGCAGACGACCATGCCTTGAGTGAGCAGGCGTTCAAACGGTTCGTCAACATTGACCAAACCTTCGTCGCGCATCAGTTTGGTGAAGAAGCGCGCGTACAAGAGGTGCAAAATTGCGTGTTCGATACCGCCGATGTATTGGTCGACCGAGCCCCAGTATTTCGCGGCTTCAGCCGATACCATGCCTTCTGCGAACTTGGGCGACATGTAACGGAAGAAATACCAGCTCGATTCCATGAAGGTGTCCATGGTGTCGGTTTCGCGTTTCGCCGCGCCGCCGCAGCATGGGCAGGTGGTTTCGTAAAACTCGGGCATTTTTGCCAGTGGTGAACCCATGCCGTCGGGTACGACGTTTTCGGGCAAAACGACGGGCAGTTGGTCGGCTGGGACGGGGACGTCGCCGCATTTTTCGCAATGGACGATGGGAATCGGGCAGCCCCAGTAGCGCTGGCGCGAAATACCCCAGTCGCGCAGGCGGTATTGGGTTTTCGGTTCGCCTGCGTCTTGGCTTTGCAGCTTGGCGGCGATGGCGTCGAAGGCCGTCTGAAAATTCATGCCGTCCAAGTCGCCGCTGTTGACCAATACGCCGTTTTCTTTGTCGGCATACCATTCTTGCCATTGGTTTGCGTCGAATGCGTTGTCGCCGACGGCAATGACTTGTTTTTTAGGCAGATTGTATTTGGTGGCAAACTCGAAATCGCGTTCGTCGTGCGCCGGCACCGCCATCACTGCGCCGTCGCCGTAGCCCCACAATACATAGTTGGCAATCCACACTTCCAGCTTGTCGCCGTTAAGCGGGTTGACGACGTAGCGGCCGGTCGGCACGCCTTTTTTCTCCATCGTAGCCATATCGGCTTCGGCAACGGAGCCGGCTTTGCATTCGGCGATAAATGCCTGCAATTCGGGTTTGTCGGCAGCTGCGGCGGTTGCCAGCGGATGTTCGGCGGCAACGGCAACATAAGTCGCGCCCATCAGCGTGTCGGGACGGGTGGTATAAACTTGCAGGAATTTCGCGTAATCGCCTTCCAAGCCTTGTTTGCTGTCGTCTGAAACGGCGAAGCGCACGGTCATACCGCGTGATTTGCCGATCCAGTTGCGCTGCATGGTTTTGACCTGTTCCGGCCAGTGTTCCAGCTTGTCCAAATCGTTGAGCAGCTCTTCGGCGTAATCCGTGATTTTGAAGTAATACATCGGGATTTCGCGTTTTTCGATCAACGCGCCCGAACGCCAGCCGCGCCCATCGATGACTTGCTCGTTGGCAAGGACGGTTTGGTCGACAGGGTCCCAGTTTACCGTGCCGTTTTTGCGATACACGATGCCTTTTTCAAACAGCTTGGTAAACAGCCATTGTTCCCAGCGGTAGTATTCGGGTTTGCAGGTGGCGACTTCGCGCTCCCAGTCAATCGCAAAACCCAGGCTTTTGAGCTGGGTTTTCATGTATTCGATGTTGTCGTAAGTCCATGCGGCGGGGGCGACGTTGTTTTTCATCGCCGCATTTTCCGCAGGCATACCGAACGCGTCCCAACCCATAGGCTGCATGACGTTGAAGCCGTTTAAGAGTTTGAAGCGGCTCAATACGTCGCCGATGGTGTAGTTGCGCACATGCCCCATGTGCAGCTTGCCGCTGGGATAGGGGAACATGGAAAGGCAGTAGTATTTGGGTTTGGAAGCGTCTTCGGAGACGTTGAAAATACGGGCGTCATCCCATTTTTTCTGCGCCGCAGGCTCGATGGCGGCGGGTTGATATTGTTCTTGCATGATGTTTTGCTTTATACAAAAGGCGTTGGAAAATAAAATCAAACGCAGATTATAGCGGATTCAGAAGCGGATTGCTTGTGTCGTAACATCATGTCAAACCGCTTTGGCATTGTTGTTTCCCGTTTGTTTTGACGTGGAAGAACGCAAACAATCAAAAGGCCGTCTGAAAACAGGGTTTCAGACGGCCTGAGTATGAAACGGTTAACGGTAAGTCTGGCAGCGGTCATCATCAGCATCAGGCATAAAAAGGAAGCAATTTTTTGTATCATGGAAGAAAACCTTTCTAATACAAAACAGCGATATAGAGTCAAATCTTCTTTCACTTTAAGGCCATCATCATGCTTTGACAAGGCGAGGGAGGCCGTCTGAAACAAAATTTTCAGACGGCCTTAAAAATATCGACTTGAGTTTTTTGCCTTTCGCCCACATATCCGACCCAGTTCAAACTTATTCAAAACACTATCAAATTATGAGTACCCAAGATTATTACGAAACCCTTGGTGTTGCCCGCAGCGCTAGCGACGATGAAATCAAAAAAGCCTACCGCAAGCTGGCAATGAAATACCATCCAGACCGCAACCCTGACGACAAAGAAGCGGAAGAAAAATTTAAAGAAGTCCAAAAAGCTTACGACACCTTGTCTGACAAGGAAAAACGTACCATGTACGACCAATACGGCCATGCCGCGTTTGAACAGGGCGCAGGTGCGGGCGGGTTCGGTGGCTTTGGCGGTTTCGGCGGCCAAGGCGGATTCGGTGGTGCGCAAGGCTTCGATTTTTCCGATATTTTCAGCCAAATGTTCGGCGGTGGCGGCAGCGCAGGTGGCCGTCAGCCGGATTACAGCGGCGCGGACTTGCAGGTTGGCATAGAGATTTCGCTTGAAGAAGCCGCCAAAGGCGTGAAAAAACGCATCAACATTCCGACTTACGAAGAATGTGATGTCTGCCACGGCTCAGGTGCCAAACCGGGCACATCCGCATCGACTTGTTCGACCTGTCACGGCTCAGGTACGGTACACGTCCGCCAAGCCATTTTCCAAATGCAGCAGACTTGTCCGACTTGTCACGGCACAGGCAAAGAAATCAAAGATCCTTGCGTCAAATGCCGTGGCGAAGGCCGCACCAAAACCAGCAAAACGGTTGAAGTCAACATTCCGGCAGGCATCGACGACGGTCAACGCATCCGCTTGAGCGGCGAGGGCGAGCCGGGTCAACACGGCGCACCGGCAGGCGATTTGTACGTCAATGTCCGCGTAAGACAGCACAAAATCTTCGAGCGCAACGGCTTGGACCTGCATTGCGAACTGCCGATCAGCTTTGCCATTGCCGCATTGGGCGGCGAAGTCGAAGTGCCGACTTTGGACGGCAAAGTCAAACTGCACATTCCGAAAGAAACGCAAACCGGCCGCCGTATGCGCGTAAAAGGCAAAGGCATCAAGTCTCTGCGTTCCAGCTCGACCGGCGATTTGTACTGCCACATTTTGGTTGAAACACCGGTTAACCTGACCGACCGTCAGAAAGAGTTGCTGGAAGAATTTGAAAAAATCTCCTCCGGCCTTGACCTCAGCCAAACCCCGCGCAAAAAATCGTTTTGGGAAAAAGTAGGAGATTTGTTCTCCGATAATTAATCGCTGTAGAAAGGCCGTCTGAAACATGTTTACATTGGGTTTCAGACGGCCTTTTGTTTTTCTTTTTGTTGCTTCAAGCCATGGTTTGCCTTATAATTCGCGCCTCACTCTTACGGGAGTAGCCATTCGGCGCAATGCCGAAACCGTTGTCAACATAATCGGCTTGTGCGGCCGTGGCAGCGGTATCTTCTCTGCTTTATCGGAAGACAGGCAAGACGTAAGCGTTGTCCATACCCTTGCGGGCGGTATGCACAGCGCTTTTTGTTTGCCCGCTTTTCGGTTGAGTATCTTAAATCATGGAAGCTTTTTTCTCCTCGACGCTGGGCGTTGCCATTGCCGAAATCGGCGATAAGACGCAATTGCTCGCGCTCTTTTTGGCAGCACGTTTTGCCCACAAAAACGCGATTGTTGCCGGTATCTTTATTGCAACCCTGTTGAACCATCTTGTTTCAGCCGCACTCGGTGTCTGGCTGGCATCCGCTATTTCGCCCGAAGTCATGAAATGGGTGGTCGGCGGCAGTTTTATTGCGGTTGGATTATGGCTGCTGTTGCCGGATAAAGACGAAGACCCTGACGGCAAGTGGCTGAAATACGGCGCATTTACGGCGACGGTTGTCCTGTTTTTCTTGGCTGAAATCGGCGATAAAACGCAAATTGCGACGGTTCTTTTGGCGGCAAAATACCAATCTATCCTGCTGGTCGTGGTCGGCAGTATTGCCGGTTTGATGATTGCTTCTGTGCCTGCCGTGTATTTGGGCGAAATGCTGATGCGTAAAATTCCGGCCAAAGCAGTGCGCATTGCCGCATGTATCTTGTTCTGCCTGCTGGGTATTTTGACCCTGCTTGGCGACAGTATTGTGTTGAAGGCCGTCTGAAATGTGGGACATTGTTTTTGAACACAAAGATTTTGTGGTCATCAATAAGCCTTGCGGCGTATCGGTGCACAGCGAATCGGAAGGGAATGTTTGCCTGACTGCTTCGCTGGCGCAACAGCTCGGCGTTGAGCGCGTGTGGCTGGTTCACCGTTTGGACAAAGCCACCAGCGGCCTGTTGCTGTTTGCGCTCAACCGCGACAGCGCGACGGCTTTGTCGGCGCAATTTGCCGAGAAAACCATGCGTAAAACTTATTTGGCACTCGGTACGCACAAGCCGGCGAAAAAGCAGGGTTGGGTGAAAGGCAGTATGGCGCGTTCGCGGCGCGGTACATGGAAGCTGACGCGAGACGAGGATAATTTTGCCGTTACCCGTTTCAGCAGCCAAAGCCTGAAGCCCGGTTTGCGCCTGTTTGTGTTGCAACCGTTTACCGGCAAAACCCATCAGCTGCGCGTGGCCATGAAAAGCATAGGCAGTCCGATTTTGGGCGATACGCTGTATGGCGGCGATGAGGCGGGACATCTGTTTCTGCACGCTTGGCGTTTGGTTTTCGACTATCGCGGCGAGCATTTCGATATTCGGGTTGCGCCTGATAAAACATGGCCGTCTGAAATCGATTTGTCGGCGTGTTTAGGTTCGGATGAATCCGAATAGAAGCAGTGAGATTTTTGTGTATATTAAAAAAAGGCCGTCTGAAATTGTTCAGACGGCCTTTTGATTGTTTCAAGTTTACATTTCCAATTCGCTCAAACCCGGCAAGTCGGCAAAACAGCGGTCATGCGTGATTTGGCAGAAGTTGTCCAGATAGCCTTTGTTGGCATCTTCCGTACGAATGGCGGCATAAAGTTTGCTTTGTAGGCCGTCTGAAGTGATTTTGCGGTGGACGACGTAGCCTTTTTCCAAATACGGCATGACCGTCCAATAGGGCAGGGCGGCGATGCCGCGTTTGCTGGCAACCAGCTGGATAATGGCAATGGTCAGCTCGCTATGGCGGCGTGGCGGATTAATGCCTTTGGGCAGCAGCACTTTTTTGGGCAAATCCAGCATTTCGTCGGGGACGGGATAAGTGATCAAGGTTTCGTCGATAAAGTCTTCGGCTTCCCAAATGTCTTTGTCGGCAAGCGGGTGGTCTTCTGCGCAGATGCCGACCATTTCATAGGCAAACAGGGGGCGGTAGCTGATGCCGTTGAGCGGCTCGGCTTCGGAAACGATGGCAAGGTCGGCGCGGTGTTGCAGCAGCAGCCCGACCGGATCGGCTTGGAAACCGGAAACGATGTCTAATTCAACTTGCGGCCATAAGGGGCGGAACTCGCCCATGGCAGGCATCAGCCAGTCAAAGCAGGTGTGGCATTCGACGGCAAGCCTGAGTTCGCCGGCTTCGCCTTCAATAATCCGCACCAAATCACGTTCGGCGGCGGCAACCTGCGGCAACAGCTCGCGTGCCAGTTGCAATAGGCGCATACCGGCCGGAGTGAAGCGCAGTGGTGTGGATTTGCGTTCAAACAACGGCGTTTCGTAATAATTTTCCAAGGCGCGGATTTGGTGCGACAGGGCGGATTGGGTCAGGAAAACCCGTTTGGCGGCAAGGGAAACGCTGCCGGTTTCTTCTAAAGCCAGCAAGGTTTTGAGATGACGCAATTCGATAATAGAGTCCATATGTTTTCAGACGGCCTGTGGGTAAGGTGGTGTATATTAAAATAATTCATAATGATGTGCAATTGATTAATGTTGGGAATGATTGCTGAAATCGGAATGTAAGAATTTGAGGCATAAACAGATTTTGCGGTTAGAATGCGAAGCTGTTTTTGAAGATAGATATAAGGAGCGGAATATGGCTTTACGCCGCGAAATTCTGGCTTGGTGCGATGAGACATTGCAGGTCGGGCTGTTTAAGGACTATGCGCCCAACGGTTTGCAGGTCGAAGGCAAAGAAGAAATTGCCAAAATCGCCACTTCGGTTACCGCCAGCAAAGCTGCAATCGATTTTGCCGTAGAGCAGGGGGCGGATATGCTTTTGGTTCACCACGGCATGTTTTGGAAAAGCGAGCCTGTCACGATTACCGGTTGGAAAAAAGCACGCATTGAAACCTTGCTGCAACACCAAATCAATATGGCGGGCTACCACCTGCCGCTGGATGCGCACCCTCAACTAGGCAATAACGCACAGTTGGCCGAGAAACTCGATTGGGTACTCGAAAAACAATTCGGCGAGCAAAATCTGTTGAATACAGGCCGTCTGAAAACCACGCAAACATTGGCGCAGTTGTCTGAACGCATTGAGGCGGTGTTCGGCCGCAAACCGACCGTTATCGGCGATTTTGAACGCGAAATCAAACGTATTGCCTGGTGCAGCGGCGGTGCGCAGGGATTTTTTCAGATGGCCGTAGACGAAGGTGTCGATGCGTATCTGACAGGTGAGATTTCCGAAGCGCAATATCATCTTGCCAATGAGACAGGTGTAGCGTTTATTAGCGCCGGTCACCACGCGACAGAACGTTACGGCGTACGCGCCTTAGGCGATGCCGTGGCAGAAAAATTTGGTATCAAAGTAGTTCACTTTGATGAAAACAATCCTGCTTGAGTATTGAGAAATATCATAAAACTTTACCTTATTTTAAATAATGCTTTGAGTATTACAACAAACTAGGTAGAATTACGCTGTTTAATGGCTCGGTATTCCCAAAATTTTAGGACGACTGAATAATGGATAATCAAGAAATCAACAACGGTCGCCGCCGTTTCCTGACACTGGCTACTTGCGGTGCAGGCGGTGTGGCGGCTCTGGGCGTAGCTACGCCTTTCGTGGCCAGCTTCTTCCCATCGGAGAAAGCTAAGGCTGCCGGTGCTGCTGTCGAAGTAGATGTCAGCAAAATCGAAGCAGGCCAAATGCTGACTGCCGAATGGCAGGGCAAACCGATTTGGCTGGTCAACCGCACAGATCAACAGCTCAAAGACTTGAAAAGTTTGGATGGCGCAGTTGTCGATCCCAATTCCGAAGTGGATCAGCAACCGGAATACGCTAAAAACGAGACCCGTTCGATCAAGCCGAACCTCCTCGTCGCTATCGGTATCTGTACCCACCTGGGTTGCTCTCCGACTTACCGTCCCGATATTGCTCCCGCCGACTTGGGCGCAGACTGGAAAGGCGGTTTCTTCTGCCCTTGCCACGGTTCGAAATTCGACATTGCAGGCCGAGTATACAAAGGTGTTCCTGCACCGACCAACTTGGTTGTACCGCCTTACAAATATCTGAGCGATACGACTGTTTTGGTGGGCGAAGACTAAAAATAAGGAACGATAATTATGGCAAACCAAACCAATAGCAAAGCAAAAGCATTGTTAGGCTGGATGGACGATCGCTTCCCTCTGTCTAAAATGTGGAATGAGCATTTGGCTCAATACTATGCGCCGAAGAACTTCAACTTCTGGTATTACTTCGGCTCTTTGGCTCTGCTCGTCCTGGTAATTCAAATCGTCAGCGGTATTTTCCTGACCATGAACTACAAACCGGACGGCAACCTTAACGCCTACCATCTGCCTGCTGCCTTTACCGCAGTAGAGTACATCATGCGCGACGTGTCCGGCGGCTGGATTATCCGCTACATGCACTCCACCGGCGCATCTTTCTTCTTCATTGTCGTTTATCTGCACATGTTCCGTGGTCTGATTTACGGTTCATACAAAAAACCTCGTGAATTGGTGTGGATTTTCGGTTCCCTGATTTTCTTGGCATTGATGGCAGAAGCCTTTATGGGTTACCTGTTGCCTTGGGGTCAAATGTCCTTCTGGGGTGCGCAGGTAATTATTAACCTGTTCTCCGCCATCCCTGTTATCGGTCCTGATTTGTCCACCTGGATCCGCGGTGACTTCAACGTTTCCGACGTTACTTTGAACCGCTTCTTCGCCCTGCACGTTATCGCTGTACCTCTGGTATTGCTCGGCTTGGTTGTGGCTCACATCATCGCCCTGCACGAAGTGGGTTCTAACAACCCTGATGGCGTTGAAATCAAGAAAAACAAAGACGAAAACGGTATTCCACGCGATGGTATCCCATTCCATCCTTACTATACCGTTAAAGACATCTTGGGCGTTGTTGTATTCCTGATTGTCTTCTGTTCTGTGTTGTTCTTTGCACCTGAAGGCGGCGGCTACTTCTTGGAAGCGCCAAACTTCGATGCAGCAAATGCGTTGAAAACACCTCCGCACATTGCGCCGGTATGGTACTTCACTCCGTTCTACGCAATTTTGCGTGCGATTCCTTCGATGGCAGGTACTCAGGTATGGGGTGTAATCGGCATGGGTGCAGCAGTTGTGTTGATTGCCTTGTTGCCTTGGCTGGATAAGTCACCTGTAAAATCTGTTCGTTACCGCAACAACTCTTTCAAAGTAATGTTGGCGTTGTTTGTTGTATCTTTTATCGGCTTGGGAATTTTGGGTGCATTGGTAGCAGATGATACTCGTACAGCTTTTGCTCGTGCATTCAGTTCATTCTATTTCTTGTTCTTCATCGGTATGCCTTTGCATACAAATCCTAAATGGTTGGCTGAAAAAGCTGGTGGTATTAAATATTTAATTAGTCTGTTTGTTTATGCAGCTTTAATTATTTATAACCTGTATTTAGTTGCAGTCTTGCCAAATTACATCGTTAAGGCGTTCGTTTTGGCTTACACTGTTTTCTTTGCAGCTATTCCATTCCTGAATGCGTTTAATAGCGAAAAAGCTACGCCTGAACGCGTAACCATGAGCACTACTAAACAAAAAATTATGTTCTTTGTTTACATCGGTATTACCGTTGTCGGTGCTTACTTGTTTGCAACCAATATCTGATGAGGGCAGCGAAAATGAAACAAACTCTGAAAAACTGGTTTGCTGCCTTATTGCTGGCAGTACCTATGAGTGCAGCCGTCGCCAGCGGCGGCGGACACTACGAAAAAGTCGATATCGACCTGCGTGACCAAGTCAGCCTGCAGCATGGTGCGCAAATCTTTACAAACTACTGTTTGTCTTGTCACTCTGCAAGCGGTATGCGCTTCAACCGTCTGAAAGACATCGGTTTGACTGAAGATGAAATCAAGAAAAACCTGATGTTTACAACAGACAACGTTGGTGATGTCATGGTAGCGGCAATGGATCCGAAAGATGCCTCCAAATGGTTGGGTGCGCCTCCACCGGATTTGACCCTGATCGCCCGTTCTAAAGGCGCAGACTACCTGTACGCCTATATGCGCGGCTTCTATAAAGACCCAACTCGTCCGACCGGTTGGAACAATACTGTTTTGGCCGGTGCGAGTATGCCTCACCCACTGTGGGAACAACAAGGTGTTCAGGCTGTTGAGTTGGATGCCAAAGGTCAGCCCGTTATGATTAAGGACGAGCATGGCAACCTGACTCCTAAGCTGTATTGGGAATCTACCGGTCTGCACAGCCGTCGCCTGCCTAACGGTAAAGTGATCCAAAAAGAGTACGATACTTATGTACGCGATTTGGTGAACTACTTGGTGTACATGGGTGAGCCTGCTCAGTTGCAACGCCACCGCATCGGCTACATGGTTCTGGCATTCCTGTTTGCGGTAATGCTGCCATTGGCTTACTTCCTGAAAAAAGAATTCTGGAAAGACGTTCACTAATTCTTTTGAATCAAAAAGGCAAACCTGTTTCAGGTTTGCCTTTTTGTTTGTGAAATCGGTTTATGCGGAAATAATGTAAATTTT
The DNA here is from genome assembly GCF_051963655.1 of Neisseria sp. P0001.S007. NCBI lineage: Bacteria > Pseudomonadati > Pseudomonadota > Betaproteobacteria > Neisseriales > Neisseriaceae > Neisseria > Neisseria sp. P0001.S007. The sequence goes on from NZ_JBQCUB010000004.1 coordinate 38,405, forward strand.
AAAATTACTTAATATAAACAATGTGATATGTGAAATTTCTGGATTAAGTGTTTGAAATTATGTATAATTCTGTCTGAATTTTTATAAGGCTTAAGGCCGTCTGAAAAGATTTATCAGGAGTAAAAGATTATGATGACATTGTATTCAGGTATTACTTGTCCATTCAGCCAACGTTGCCGTTTTGTGCTGTACGAAAAAGGCATGGATTTTGAAATCAAAGATGTGGACGTGTTCAACAAACCTGAAGACTTGGCTTTGATGAATCCGTATAACCAAGTACCGGTTCTGGTTGAGCGTGATTTGATTTTGCACGAATCAAACATTATCAACGAATACATTGACGAGCGTTTCCCTCATCCTCAGTTGATGCCGGGTGATCCTGTTATGCGCGGTCGCGGCCGTTTGGTGCTGTACCGTATGGAAAAAGAATTGTTCAGCTTGGTACAAGTGTTGGAAAACCCTGAATCTACCAATAAAGAACAAGCTAAAGCGCGTGAAGCCATTGGCAATGGTTTGACACTGTTGGCACCGTCTTTTACTAAAAACAAATATATCTTGGGCGACGACTTTTCCATGATTGATGTTGCCTTGTCTCCGCTGTTGTGGCGTTTGGACTATTACGACATCAAACTGGGTAAATCTGCTGCGCCTTTGCTGAAGTACGCCGAGCGGATTTTCCAACGCGAAGCCTTTATTGAAGCATTGACGCCGGCTGAAAAAGCCATGCGTCGTTAAGGGACAGATCTATGGCAACTTCAACCAAACCGTATTTGTTGCGTGCTTTGTATGAATGGTGTTTGGATAATAACCAAATACCGCATATCGTAGCTTGGGTAAATGAACATACCCGTGTGCCGATGCAGTATGTGCGTGACAATGAAATTGTTTTAAATATTGGTCCTACCGCCAGCCATAACTTGAATATCGACAATGAATGGGTCAATTTCTCTGCACGTTTTTCCGGTGTAGCGCACGAGATTTGGATTCCGGTCGGTCATATTGTCAGTATATTTGGCCGCGAAAGTGGAGAGGGTATGGGTTTTGAGATAGAACCATATCAGCCTGCTTCTGTTGAAGCTGCGGAGGCCGAAGATAAAAAAGTTGAATCTGCGGAAGAAAAACCAAAAAAAGTATTGAAGCTTGTGAAGTAATTAAAAGATAAAAGGCCGTCTGAAATATTTCAGACGGCCTTTATTGATTGGGTATTGAAATGGCTTAATGAATGAGCAATCAGTTATTAATCAAACCAAACAAAAAAGCTCTTGCGTTTAACAAGAGCTTTTTTGTTTAGTGGTGGAGGTAAGCGGGATCGAACCGCTGACCTCTTGCATGCCATGCAAGCGCTCTACCAACTGAGCTATACCCCCGAAATTTGGTGGCGAATCAGGGACTCGAACCCCGGACACAAGGATTATGATTCCTCTGCTCTAACCGACTGAGCTAATTCGCCGTTTCGTGAAGTCGCTATTATAGTTTTTTTTGAATATTTGGCAAGCGCTAATTTTGATTTTTTTTATTTCTTATTGTTTTTAAAAAATAAAAAGTAGGTTGTCAGGCTATAGCTTATGGCAAATATCGCCGTGGCTGAAGCCTGTCCAATCGATATCGATGTCTTTGCCAAAAGCGGTTACTTTAAAAAGTTCGCCCATTTCGTGCTGATGTATCAGTTTCTGTACTGCGGCGGCGGCTTGGATATATTCAATCGAATCCGGGCTGCCGATTTGTGCCAGCAAATCGGTGATGCCGAGATTGAGCAGGAAATAAGATTGGGGCAGGTAGCCGATTAAATCCAAACCTGATTCTGTCCCTGCGCGTGCGATATCGGTGAAATTGACGTGCGCAGTCAAATCGGTCAGGCCGATATTGAAAAACGGATCATGGATAGTGTGGTGGCGATAGTGGCCGATAAATGTGCCTTCCTTACGTTGCGGATGGTAATACTGAGCGGCGTCGAAGCCGTAATCGATAAATATCATGCCGCCGCGCTGCAATTTGGCGGCCAGGGTTTGGATAAAGGCATATTGTGCTGGATGCAGCTCACTTGTGTATGAAGGGAGGGGAGGGAAATACAAGGCGGCTGTTTGTATCAGTTCGGCTTGGGCCAATGGTCTGATGGCTTCGATTAGCTCGTCATTCTCTAGGCTGACGCCGATTTGTTGAAATCCTTCATCTTGATAAATTAAGCGTTCAACCGGCATGGCATCCAATACTTCGTTGCCGATGATGATGCCGTCAAAGTGTTCGGGTAATGTGGTGAGGTGGATGACTTTTGCGGCTGCTTCGGGAGATGTGTGCTCAAGAATGTGTTGACGTTGTCTCTCTGCAAGCTCTGCCGATAGCTCGATAATGTAGTAATGATTCAGGCCGTCTGAAAGATTTTGCAAGAGTGTGGTGGCGAGATGGCCTGTGCCTGCACCAAATTCATAGATATTGCCTGCTGTTTGCGGCAGTAATTCGGCAAGTTGTTTGGCAAGGGTTTGTCCGAATAGGGGGGAGAGGGTGGGGGCAGTAATGAAGTCGCCGTCTGTGCCGATTTTATGGCTGCCTCCGCTGTAATAGCCGTATTGAGGTGTGTAAAGGGCAAGTTCCATAAAACGGGAGAAAGGTATCCAGTTTTGATGTTGTTCAATTTCGTCTTTTATGAGCTTAGTCAGGTGTGCTGAAGAGGCTTGTGCATCAGTGGAAGGAAGGGGGAGTTGTGGCTTCATGACTGTTAGATAATGTAAAAAATTTGAATTTGTTTGTATATTATAGCCTCTTGTGAGAGGGGTGGTAATCGGGTGTAAAAATACTATATGTAGTACTTTAAAAACATAAACAATACTAGATATGGTGTTTTATGCCGTATAAAATAGCTGGCATATTAATTTGTCATGCATTTTTATATATATAAGCTATTGAATTTTAAGTATTTAGTGTTTCATTTCAGATAAAGGGTTGATTTGACCTGATTGCCAAAATTTCTTATAGTGTCGGTTAGTGGGGCATAGTGGGTGAAAGTGGTTACTTTTTCCTAAAAAGTGTTCCGTAGAAGTGAAAACGAAATATTTTAGGAAGGTGGGATTTTTAATCCCACTCTAGTTTTATTTTAATCGAATTTGGGGTGTGATGTGTTTGGCGGTGCTCATGAATTGAGTATGGACAGTAAAGGGCGGTTGGCGATTCCTGCCAAATTCCGCGATATTTTGCTGCGCCGTTATACGCCTGCAATTGTGGTCACACTGGATTCCCGAAAAAAATTATTGATGTACCCCGAGCCCGTTTGGGAAGAAAAAGCCGAGCAGATTCTGAAGTTGAAAGTAGCCGGCAATGAATCTTTGCAACGGTATCAAAATCTGCTGCTGCACAATGCTGAGATTTTGGAGTGGGACAGCGCCGGACGCGTTTTGATTCCGGCCAATCTGCGTAAACGTGTGGATTTTGAAAAAGAAGTTACTTTGGTTGGCCGTGCAAACCGTATGGAGTTGTGGGGCCGCGAACATTGGGAAGAGGAAATGAATCAGGCTTTGGATATCGATCCTGATGAATTGGCTTTCCAATTGAGTCAAACGGATTTGCAATTGTGAGTAAAGTTGAAAATTATCAGCATGTTACTGTCTTGTTGCATGAGGCAGTGGACGCGTTGGCAATCCGTGAAGACGGGATTTATGTGGACGGTACGTTCGGTAGGGGAGGGCATTCCCGGCTGATTTTGTCGCGTTTGGGTGAGCAGGGTCGTTTGGTTGTTTTTGATAAAGACCCCGAGGCGATTGCGGTAGCAAATGAGCTGGCGGCGCAAGATAAACGTGTCAGTGTCGTACACAATGGTTTTGAAACATTTCAGACGGCCTTGGATGAATTAGGCATCGATAAGATTGACGGTGCGCTTTTTGATTTGGGGATTTCGTCGCCGCAAATTGACGATGGCAGCCGCGGATTCAGTTTCCGCTTTGATGCGCCGTTGGATATGCGGATGGATCCGACTCGCGGGATGTCTGCGGCAGAATGGATTGCAACCGCATCCGAACAGGATTTACACGAGGTAATTAAGAATTATGGTGAAGAGCGGTTTAGTCGCCAGATTGCGCGCGCCATTGTTGCGCAACGCGAGGAGAGTCCCATCGATACAACCCGCAAGCTGGCGCAGCTTGTGGCGCAAAACGTCCGTACTCGTGAGCGCGGACAAGACCCTGCAACGCGCACCTTCCAAGCAGTTCGCATCTTTATTAACCGCGAGCTCGAAGAGGTAGAGGCAGTTTTGCCGCAGGTTGCAGGCCGTCTGAAAGAGGGTGGGCGCTTGGCTGTCATTGCGTTCCATTCGCTGGAAGACAGAATTGTGAAACAGTTTATTAAAAAATATTCGCAACATGCGCCATTGCCCCGTTGGGCAGTGGTTAAGGAAGCGGATTTGCCTCAGCCGCCTTTGAAGGCTGTGGGCAAAGCAATCAAACCGGGTTCGACAGAGACTGAAGCCAATCCGCGTGCGCGCAGTGCAGTTTTGCGTGTGGCGGAGCGCAGTAGCGGCGAATTTTCGGTTATTGAGTAGGGGATGGCGTCTAAACGCTGTCGTAAGAGATAATCCTGTTGACAGGCCGTCTGAAAGTTTGAGATGGGTAAGTTGAATATTTTATTGCTGGTTTTGGTGACGGTCTCAGCCTTTGCCGTAGTGTTTAAGCAAAACCAGTCCCGTTTGCATTTTATCGAGTTGGATAAGGCACAAAAACGGGAAATTCAGTTGGAACAGGATTACGCGCGCTTGAAATTGGAGCAAGCAAGATTGGCAAACCACAAACTGATTAAAGTGGCGGCCGAAAAGCAACATCTGCTTCCACCGGGTGCGCATAATACGGCTATGCTGGAACGCAAAAAATAAGAATATAGAGCCTTGCATTGGTGCAAGATTTACGGGATTTGATGGCTCACTGAGCAGCTAAGTCATGAGAAGTTCAACATGTTAATTAAGAACGAATATAAACCTCAAATGCTGTCTGGAACAACAAAAACGAAAAAGCCGCTGACAAGTAACGGGCGAATCGGTTTGGTGCTGGGCGCTGTTGCGCTGGCATTTACCGGTCTGTTGGTACGCGGGGTTTATTTGCAAACCAGTCAGCATGAATTTTTGAAAAATCAGGGCGACCAACGTTTTGTGCGTACGCTTCCGCTGCCGGCATCACGCGGTATGATTACCGACCGCAATGGTGCCACATTGGCTTTGAGTGCGCCTACCGAATCATTGTATGCCATGCCTTCCGGTATGGAGGAAATGCCGACTGACGAGCAGTTGGAAAAATTGTCGGCCATTGCCGATGTCCCTGTTGAAGTTTTGAAAAATAAATTGTCTAAAAAAGACAAAGGTTTTATCTACCTGAAACGTCAACTCAGCTACGAGAAAGCAGAAGAAATCAAAGCATTGGGCATTAAAGGCATTGCATTCCAAAAAGAATTGAAACGCCATTACCCGATGGGCAATCTGTTTGCGCACGTTATCGGTTTTACCAATATCGACGGCAAAGGTCAGGAGGGCTTGGAGCTTTCCCGTGAAGACAGCCTGCGCGGTGAAGATGGTGCGAAAGTTGTATTGCGTGACAACAAAGGCAATATCGTAGACAGCCTCGACTCTCCACGCAACAGCGTGCCTAAAAACGGCCAAGACATGATTTTGTCTTTAGATCAGCGTATTCAGACGCTGGGGTATGACGAGTTGAACAAGGCTGTGGCTTATCATAAAGCCAAAGCGGGTACGGTTGTGGTATTGGATGCGCAAACCGGCGAGATTTTGGCGTTGGTCAACAGCCCGGCTTACGATCCGAATCAACCGGGTCAAGCCAATAGCGAACAGCGCCGCAACCGCGCCGTAACCGACATGATTGAACCCGGTTCTGCCATGAAACCGTTTACCATTGCCAAAGCATTGGATTCCGGAAAAGTGGATGCAACCGACACATTTAATACCCTGCCGTACAAAATCGGTCCGGCTACCGTACAAGATACCCACGTTTATCCTACTTTGGATGTTCGTGGCATTATGCAAAAATCTTCCAACGTCGGTACCAGTAAACTTTCTGCCATGTTTACGCCTAAAGAAATGTACGATTTCTATCATGATTTAGGTGTGGGCGTGCGTATGCATTCAGGCTTTCCTGGTGAGACTGCAGGTTTGTTGAGAAGCTGGCGCAGATGGCAAAAAATCGAACAGGCAACTATGTCTTTCGGTTATGGCCTGCAATTAAGCCTATTGCAATTGGCGCGAGCTTATACTGTCTTGACCCATGACGGCGAATTGTTGCCGGTCAGCTTTGAAAAACAAGCGGTTGCACCTAAAGGCAAGCGCGTGATCAAAGCCTCTACTGCGAAAAAAGTGCGCGAGTTGATGGTTTCCGTTACTGAAGCCGGCGGTACTGGTACTGCCGGTGCTGTGGATGGTTTCGACGTAGGTGCGAAAACCGGTACGGCGCGTAAACTGGTCAATGGCCGTTATGTGGACAACAAACACGTCGGTACGTTCATCGGTTTTGCTCCGGCTAAAAATCCACGCGTGATTGTGGCCGTTACCATCGATGAACCGACTGCCAACGGCTATTACGGCGGCGTGGTTGCCGGTCCCGTATTCAAAGAAGTTATGAGCGGAAGCTTGAACATCTTGGGCGTTTCCCCGACCAAGCCTTTAAGTAATACCGCTACTGTCAAAGTACCGTCATAATCCAAACAATCAAAGAGATATTGTTTATGTTCAGCAAGCTAACCCCCTTGGCTGAAACCAACTTTCCGCCTCTGCTGTGTGAAAACGCAGCAGGGCGTTTGTTGCATTCAGACAGCCGACAAATTAAACAGGGTGACATTTTCGTTGCCTGTCAGGGCGAATATACAGACGGCCGCAGCTATATTCCTGCCGCCATTGCCAACGGTGCCACCTTTGTTTTTTGGGATGATGACGGCAAATTCACATGGAATCCTGAATGGAAGGTTCCTAATCAAGGCATTAAAGATCTGAAACATCGTGCCGGTATGTTGGCGGCACAGGTTTACGGCAATGTTTCAGACGGCCTTAAAGTTTGGGGCGTAACCGGTACCAACGGTAAAACCTCTATCACACAATGGCTGGCGCAAGCTGCTGATCTGTTGGGCGAAAAAACCACTATTATCGGCACAGTCGGCAACGGCTTTTGGGGCGCATTGGAAGAGACCACGCATACCACGCCTGCCCCTGTCGATGTCCAAACTCTGCTCTACCGCTTCCGTCAGCAAGGCGCAACAGCCGCTGCGATGGAAGTTTCCAGTCACGGCCTTGACCAATCGCGCGTCAACGGCGTGCCATTCCGCAGCGCAATCTTCACTAATCTTACCCGTGACCACCTCGACTATCACGGCACCATGGAAGCCTATGGTGCCATCAAATCGCGCCTGTTCTACTGGCATGGTCTGCAACACGCCATCATCAATGTCGATGATGAATACGGCGCAGAACTCGCAGGCCGTCTGAAAAAAGACTGTCCCGATTTAGCCGTTTACGGCTATGGTTTCAGCGAACACGCTGATATCCGCATTACCGATTTCACCGCTTCATCAGACGGCATGGAAGCCGTATGCCAAACACCATGGGGCGAAGGAAAATGCCGTACCCGTCTGCTCGGACGGTTCAACGCGCAAAACCTCGCCGCCTGCATCGCCTTATTGTGTGCCAACGGCTATCCGCTTGATAAAGTATTAGATGTGCTGGCAAAAATCCGTCCCGCCTCAGGCCGCATGGACTGCATCATGAACAGCGGAAAGCCCTTGGTCGTCGTCGATTACGCCCACACGCCTGACGCATTGGAAAAAGCACTTTCCACTTTGCAGGAAATCAAACCGCAGGGCGCGGCTTTGTGGTGCGTATTCGGCTGCGGCGGCAACCGAGATCGCGGTAAACGCCCATTGATGGGCGCGGCAGCAGTTCAGGGTGCCGATAAAGTGGTGGTTACCAGCGACAACCCGCGCTTGGAAAATCCGCAAGACATCATCAACGATATTCTGCCTGCCGTGCCTAATCCTGAACGCGTCGAAGTTGATCGCGCTATTGCCATCCGTTATGCGGTTGAGCAGGCTGCCACGAACGACATCATTCTAATTGCCGGTAAAGGGCATGAAAACTATCAGGATGTACAAGGCGTGAAGCACCATTTCTCCGATTTTGAAATCGCAGAAAAAGCATTGGCAGAGCGCGGTTAAGCCATAACGCAAATATTCAGACGGCCCGAAACCTCAAGGCTGTCTGAAAAAGATTTAAACCTATACAATAAAAGCAATACGACACACGCATTACGGCACGTCAGCCATTAAACCCATCACAGTTGTTTGTTCCAGAAGACTTTTTAACAAGGCCGTCTGAACAACAAGGAGACCGATTTGATGCTGAAAATGCCGACAAAAACCTTATTAATCAGTGCAGCCGTAGTTTTATTCGCAGGCTGTACAACCAAACAACTTCCGCGCCCCGGTGCCGAAATTGAACAATTGAGGGCGCAACAGCCTCCGGCCGAGCAAAGCCTGCCCAATCCTGTTAAAGGCAAACGTTTTGACGATACTTGGGGCGCAGCGCGCAGTCAGGGGCGCAGGCATGAAGGTGTGGATATTTTTGCTAAGAAAAACACGCCGATACGCAGTACGACGCCCGGCATCGTCACCAAAATTGGGCGCAACCGATTGGGTGGTAAAGTTATCGGTATTCAAGGGCCGGGTGCGTGGCATTACTATGCCCATCTGAATAAATTTGCCCGTATCCGCCTGTATGAGCGAGTAAAAGAAGGGCAGGTCATCGGCTATGTCGGTAAAACCGGCAACGCCAGGACTACACCGGCCCACCTGCATTACGGCGTGTATCTGCCAAGCGGTGCGATTAATCCGTATCCGTTAATTAATCAGGACAAATAGGTCGTCTGATAAATAAGGTGCGCAATATAAGGGAGGCGCTTTTGGGTATTTTCAAAGGTTGATGTGTTTTTTCAGACGACTTCTTGCTCGTTATGCTGTTCTCCGACTGTTATACGCAGGTTCAATCTCGGTATCTCATGAGTAAAACTGTGGTATGACAAGGCTTTTTTAATATTACAGAAATAAATTAAATGATTGATTTTCAAGAAGCTTTGCTGAAGAAATATGTGGAGATTTTAAACAAGCCGGAGTATCAGGATTTGTTGCATGCAATTAACAATAAGGACAATAAATTGTCCAATATCCATTTGGGCTTTGTCCCTGAACATTATGAAAGCGCAGAACACAAAATTTTGATTGTCGGCAGAGAAACACGCAGTTGGTACGATAGTAAGAAATTTGATGAATATCATGCCGAAAATGTAAGGCAACTGATGTCGTTAAGCAAAGATTTTATTTGGCGGAATTTGACTGGAGATTTAAAAAGAAACACAAGAGGGGCTACATTTTTCAATTTCGTCCGCAGGGTTGCCAAGCGAAGTGGGAACGAAGGCATCTTATGGGCTAATATTTTTGCGGTGGACTATAAAACTAAACATCCTAAGCATTCGGATTGGTTCGAAGATATAAAAACACTTTTCTGTAAATTACTGCGTGCCCAAATTGAAATTTTAAAGCCACAGATTATTCTTTTCGTAAGCGGAGACGGCGGCGTAGCGGCGCGGAGGGAGTGCTTTCCTGATTTGTCCGGCTCGGGTCAAGGCATAAACGGCTTGAATAAGGGAAAACTGGAAAAATTTTCTTTTGAAGGTGATAAGGAAATAATATGTTACCGAGCACCTCATCCCAGTACCAGAAATCGAGAAGGAAGGCACGCTTTAAAGGTGCTTGTCGAAGAGTTGCTGCCTTCTGCCAAAATGTAAAATGCCTTTACAATAAAATGCCTGTTTGAAAAAAACAAACGAAAGAAACCATGAAACCACTAGACCTAAATTTCATCTGCCAAACTCTCGGCCTTCCGATGCAGTCTGAAAATCAATCCGTTTCGCGTATTGTTACAGACAGCCGTGATATTCAGGACGGCGATGTATTTTTCGCGCTTGCCGGTGAGCGTTTTGACGCGCATGACTTTGTTGAAGATGTGTTGGCAGCGGGGGCAACGGCAGTTGTGGTTTCGCGCGAAGATTGTGCGGCTTTGAAAGGCGCGTTGAAGGTTGACGATACACTTGCGGCTTTGCAAAAACTGGCGAAGGCGTGGCGTGAAAATGTGAATCCGTTTTTCTTTGGCATTACCGGCTCTTCCGGTAAAACGACGGTTAAAGAGATGTTGGCCGGCGTATTGCGTCATCGATTCGGTGATGAAGCTGTGTTGGCGACAGCCGGCAATTTCAACAATCATATCGGCTTGCCACTGACTTTGTTGAAGTTGAACGAAAAACACCGCTATGCCGTCATTGAAATGGGTATGAACCATTTTGGCGAATTGTCTTTGCTGACCCGAATTGCCGGTCCGAATGTTGCTCTGGTCAATAACGCCTTGCGTGCGCATGTCGGTTGTGGTTTTGATGGCGTCGGCGATATTGCTAAAGCAAAAAGTGAAATCTACGAAGGTTTGCTTTCAGACGGCATTGCGCTGATTCCGTGCGAAGATGCCAATATCGCTACATTTGAAGCTGCTACTGCGCAATTGAACGCTCAGACTTTCGGCGTTGCCAGTGGCGATGTCCATGCAGAAAATATTGAGTTGAAACCGTTGTCCTGCGAATTTGATTTGGTGCGTGGCAATGAACGTGTTGCCGTGGTGTTGCCAGTCCCCGGCCGTCACAATGTGCATAATGCCGTAGCAGCGGCTGCTCTGGCTTTGGAGGCAGGTTTGAGCCTTGCCGAAGTTTCAGACGGCCTGAAAAATTTCAGCAATATCAAAGGCCGTCTGAATATCAAGCAAGGCATTAAAGATGCAACTTTGATTGACGATACTTATAATGCCAACCCCGACAGCATGAAAGCCGCCATTGATGTGCTCGCCGCTATGCCTGCGCCGCGTATTTTTGTGATGGGCGACATGGGCGAATTGAGCGAGGACGAAGCCGCCGCCATGCACGCCGAAGTTGGTGCGTATGCACGGGATAAAGGCATCGAGGCCGCATATTTTGTCGGCGACAACAGCGTTGAAGCAGCGGAAACGTTTGGAGCGGAAGGTTTGTGGTTTGCTGACAAAGATCCGCTGATTCAAGTGTTGAGCCACGACTTGCCTGAACGCGCTACTGTATTGGTTAAGGGCTCGCGCTTTATGAAGATGGAAGAAGTGATTGAGGCGTTGGCAGCAACAACCGCGTAAATGGCCGTCTGAAATATGAAAAAGATTTTACTATTGACTGGTTTGCTGATTGCCGCGTTTTATGCCGGAATGAAAGTACAGGCATTTATCTATGAAGATACCTGCTTGGATTTAGGCGGCGGAAAGAATCCCGGAAACTATCCGATTTGCGTGGTAGAGAAATAATCTTACTCAATAAGGCCGTCTGAAATTTCAGACGGCATACCGATTTATTTTTAATTGGGCAATAAGCCCACTGTAACAACAAAAACAAAAAAGGAAGCCCCATGTTTTTATGGCTCGCACATTTCAGTAACTGGTTAACCGGTCTGAATATTTTTCAATACACCACATTTCGTGCCGTGATGGCTGCGCTGACTGCTTTGGCGTTTTCTCTATTGCTTGGTCCGTGGACCATCCGCAAGCTGACTGCGCTTAAAGTCGGCCAAGCCGTCCGTACCGACGGCCCTCAAACCCACCTGATCAAAAACGGTACGCCAACCATGGGCGGCTCGCTGATTTTGACCGCCATTACCGTGTCCACAATCTTGTGGGGCAACTGGGCAAATCCTTATATCTGGATTCTCTTAGGCGTCTTGCTTGCTACCGGCGCACTCGGTTTTTACGACGATTGGCGCAAAGTGGTTTATAAAGACCCTAACGGCGTGTCTGCCAAATTTAAAATGGTGTGGCAGTCCAGCGTTGCCATCATTGCCGGTTTGGCGTTGTTCTACCTAGCGACAAATTCCGCCAACAATATCCTGATTGTTCCCTTCTTCAAACAAGTTGCCTTGCCGCTTGGCGTAGTCGGCTTCTTGGTATTGTCCTACCTGACCATCGTCGGCACATCCAATGCCGTTAACCTGACCGATGGTTTGGACGGCTTGGCCGCATTCCCCGTTGTACTTGTCGCAGCCGGTCTTGCCATCTTTGCTTATGCCAGCGGACACTCCCAATTTGCACAATACCTGCAATTGCCTTACGTTGCGGGTGCGAACGAAGTGGTGATTTTCTGTACCGCCATGTGTGGCGCGTGTCTCGGCTTTTTGTGGTTTAACGCTTATCCGGCACAAGTCTTTATGGGCGATGTCGGCGCACTCGCGCTTGGCGCGGCACTCGGTACCGTTGCCGTCATCATCCGCCAAGAATTTGTCCTCGTCATCATGGGCGGCCTGTTTGTTGTTGAAGCCATTTCCGTTATGTTGCAAGTCGGTTGGTACAAACGCACCAAAAAACGCATCTTCCTGATGGCGCCGATTCATCATCATTACGAACAAAAAGGCTGGAAAGAAACCCAAGTCGTCGTCCGTTTCTGGATTATCACCATCGTCTTGGTGTTAATCGGCTTGAGTACCCTCAAAATCCGCTAAATCTCCAAAGGCCGTCTGAAACTTTCAGACGGCCATTATGTAAGGTAAGCATGCTTGCCTGAATCCTACGTCTCAAAATAAATCCCGTAATAATCCACACAGAAAGTCCCCAAACATGTACCAATCTTTTGGTGGTGCAACCGGCATCCGCACCCTGACCGACCGTTTCTACGACTTGATGGAACTCGAACCGCAATACCGCGCCCTGCGCCAGATGCACGGCGAAGACATGACCCTGATACGCGAAAAGCTCTACGAATTTTTTAGCGGCTGGCTCGGGGGACCGCAACTTTTTGTCGAAAAATACGGCCATCCTCAACTGCGCGCCCGCCATATGCCTTTTGCCGTCAACGTACAAGTCCGCAACGAATGGATCGCCTGCTTTGCCCAAGCCATGAGCGAACTGGACATCGACAAAGTACTTGCTGAGCCGGTGTTAATCCAAGTTTTTGCCATGGCAGATTGGTGCCGTAACCAAAACGAAGACGGTATCGAACCGCCTATGCCGCCGATGGCGGTTGACCCATGGGTGCGCGCACCGGAATTGCAGCAGATTTTGAGTAGCTACGGTGTAAATAGCTTTTTTAAGGAATTTGCTGGCTAAAGGCCGTCTGAAACTTCTTGGATAAAACAGAAACAATAATTTGAAAGAAATGGATTTTAGAATGAATAAATTATTAAAAAAAATGATGGTAGCCCTGTTATCTTTTGGCTTGGCGCAGGCAGTTTGGGCGGATAATATGCCGAATTTTCAGAAAACGCTTCAAGCTGCGAAGCAAGGGAATGTCGATGCCCAATATAATTTGGGCGTGATGTATGCCATCGGGCAAGGCGTCCCTCAAGACGATGCACAGGCAGTGCAGTGGTATCGGCAGGCTGCAGAACAAGGGGATGCCCAAGCCCAAAGTAATTTGGGTCTGATGTATTACAAAGGTGAAGGCGTCCGTCAAGACTATGCCGAAGCGTTCAGATGGTATCGTAAGGCAGCGGAGCAGGGATTAGTCCAAGCACAATATAATTTGGGTGATATGTATAACCAAGGGCGAGGCGTCCGTCAAGACTATGCCGAAGCGTTCAGATGGTATCGTAAGGCAGCGGAGCAGGGATTAGTCCAAGCCCAAACCGATTTGGGCAATGGGTATGCACAAGGGCAAGGCGTCCGTCAAGACTATGCACAGGCGGTGCAGTGGTATCGCAAGGCGGCAGAACAA